>CAVJRB010000001.1:0-8089 GCA_963651655.1 bacterium
AACCAGGAACGGGAAGAGAAGAAGAATTCTGTGGTTTACGTAGACCTTACCGCTGCCCTCTCCCCTGGCGAGCGCACTTTGAAAAATGCAGGCTACGGCGTTTTGAAGCACATTTACAAGGAACTGCAGCTTGATATTTTCTGGCGCACCAAAACATGGAATCTCTCCCTTTCCTACAATATAGAAGAAATCTTCCGCCTGCTGATCATTTCCCAGATCCTCTATCCGCAGCTTCCGTGGAAGGATGCCATAAATCAGGTGCCTTATTTCGAGAATCTGACGCCATTTCAGGAGGAAGACCTTTTAAAGGCCTTCCAGCTCATCCAGAAATACCAAAGAGACATTCAGAAATGGCTGTATGATCATTCTGCCAATGTGATATCCCGTGATTTCAACAGAATACACCATAAAGAAGCAGATTATACATTTTTACGCCAAACCGGCAGTGCTTCTGCGAGAAAATCTGCTTCCCGCCAAAGTGCCTCTGCCGTCCACATGGAATTTCTCACAGATCAGCAGGGGATTCCCCTTGCATATGATCTTTCTATCCGTGGTACTATGTTGAACCAGTCGATTTCCAACGCGGTAAGGCGCATTAGCCGGGATCATCTAAACGGACAGAGCCCTGAGGAATTTGTCTTCCAGCCATCCGGGGAAGATATCGCCTCAGAATTTTATACATACATGGAATCTGCCCTTGCCTTTTCCAAAAGCACTATGCCGGCAGCTTCTTCTGAAGAGCTTGGACAGGCAGTCAGTGCCCAGGTCATTATCAGCTTTACCGCCTTTACCATTCTGCGCATCCTTGAGGCAAAGCTGGATTTCGCCTTTTCCAGGGAGCAGATCATATCGTCCCTTCTGAACTACAACTGCATGCAGATCGCCGGCAACATTTATCAGTTCACCTACTATGATCCTCTTCTTGCAGCCTGCGAAGCCAGCCTTGGATTGGAACTGCATAATAAATACCGCAGCCAGCTCCAGATCCGGAGACTGCTGCGGTATTAGGCAGATACTCATTCGATTCAGATTCCTGCGGCATACAGATGCAGGACTCTTTCAGGCTCTCAGGCTTCCCTCTCCCGGGAAATGAAGCTCATACATCTCACGGGCAGCCCGTGTAATCATACCCAGTTCTTCCTCCAGCTTCAGTGTCTGGGGAAGCTCCACTGCGGTGTGGTAAATGTCAGCTTTCAGCTTGTCCTTCGCCTGCTCGCTGCTCATCTTAAGAATGCCGAACAACGTGCTGTTGTATGCCTTGTCAGACTCGCTTAACTCCATATAAGTCTTCACCATATGGCAGCACTCCCGGTAAAGCATATCCTCGTAATCCTTGCCTTTGGCGCGGATCTCCTGAAATTTCATCTTATCCAGCTGCTTTAAGATTTCCTTGCGGCCGCCGCGCACGCCCATAAAACGCTTGGCGCTGTCCCGGTTGAACTCCATAAGCATCCACAGCGCGATCAGGCCGTCTGCACGGGTATCCCCTCCAAGCTCGGATTTGTCCTGATAACGGATGTCCCAAAGCTCCCTACGGATCTTGTTCAGCTCTGGCTCCTCTCCTGCCTCAATGGACATGTTTAAAAGCGCCAGACGCTTCGCCGGGTCCGCTTCTCTGTAGTATTGTGTGATAGTTGGGGTATCCATAATTTTCTCCTTTATGCCTCTTCGTAGGTCAGCTCTGTCTCAGCCATATTCAGAGCCTCCTCAATGACCTTATCCATGTCCATATAGCGATACATGCCAAGGCGTCCGCCAAACAGCACATTCTTCTCTTCCAGTGCCAGGCGCTCATATTTATCAAACAGCTCATCATTCTTGGGGTCGTTGATCGGGTAATATGGCTCCTTGCCCTTCTCCCATGCTGCCGGATATTCTCTGGTGATCACGGTCTTCGGCTGTGTGCCGAACTCAAAGTGCTTGTGCTCAATGATCCTGGTGTACGGCACCTCATAATCCGTATAGTTCACAACCGCATTGCCCTGATAGTTACCCATATCCAGAACCTCTGTCTCAAAGCGCAGGGAACGGTATTCCAGCTCGCCGTAGCAGTAATTGTAGAACTCATCGATCATTCCGGTAAACAGGATCTTGTCTGCCTGTGCGCTAAGCTCTTCCCTGTTGTCAAAGAAATCGGTCTTTAAGCATACCTGTACGCCCTCAAGAAGCTTCTTGATAATGCGTGTGTATCCGCCCTTGGGGATACCCTGGTAAGGATCCTTGAAATAGTTGTTGTCATAGGTGTAGCGAAGCGGCAGTCTCTTGATGATAAATGCAGGAAGATCCTTGCACTCTCTTCCCCACTGCTTTCTTGTGTAGCCCTCTACCAGCTTCTCATACACATCCTGTCCAACCAGTGCCAGAGCCTGCTCCTCCAGGTTCTTCGGGTGCGTGATGTGCATGCGGCTGATCTGCTCCTGGATCTTCGCCTTGGCCTGTGCAGGTGTCTTCACGCCCCACAGCTGATGGAAGGTGTTCATGTTAAATGGAAGGTTGTACAGTTCGTCCTTATACACTGCGATAGGTGAATTCACGAAATGGTTAAACTCTGTAAACTGGTTCACATAGTCCCAGATTTCCTTCTTGGAGGTGTGGAAAATATGTGCGCCGTACCTGTGCACCTGGATTCCCTCCACATCCTCTGTGTAAATGTTGCCTCCGATATGATCACGCTTGTCGATTACCAGACAGGTCTTTCCCTTTTTGGTGGCCTCATGGGCAAATACAGCTCCAAACAGTCCGGCTCCTACGATCAAATAGTCATATTTTTTCATCTTGTGTTGCCCCTTTCCGACTAAAGATAATACCATTATAACAAATTTTCAGAAAAAAAGGTAGCCCTTTACTGTCAGGACTACCTTTTTTTATAAAAGTTTTAGATTTATCATCTTCGTTATTTCGCAGCTACCCGGTCGAACTCATCTGTGATCTCTTTGGATGGTGCCTTGGTAAGAAGGCTGACAATTACGATCATCACAAGACTGAGAAGAAAGCCTACTGCCAGGGAATAAAGACCTGTATAGGTTCCCAGTGTCTGTCCGCCCACTAACGGGATATAGTCCCAGATAATAACGGTCAGGCCGCCTGTGGCCATACCTGCGATCGCACCCGGAAGGTTGGTTCTTCTCCAGAACAGGGACATTACCACAATAGGGCCAAATGCTGCTCCAAGACCAGCCCATGCATTGGATACCAGTCCCATAATGCTGCTGTTCGGGTTCCATGCGATTGCAAAGGCGATCACCGCGATCACAATAACGGTAATACGGCTGACTCTTAAGATTTCCTTGGAGTCTGCATCCTTCTTGATGAAGCTGTGATACAGGTCCTCAGACACTGCAGATGCGGTTACCAGAAGCTGGGAATCTGCGGTGGACATAATCGCTGCCAGGATTCCGCAAAGGAACAGTCCGCCGATAAACGGCAGTGCAAGTTCAGATGTAAACACCTTACGGATCATTTCAATAAATACGCTCTCAGAAGATGCTGCGCCGTTCTCACCAAGAATGGTAGGAAGCAGGTAAGCTCTTCCGATCACAGCGATGGCAAAAGCAGCTGTCAGAGAAAGCAGATCCCACACAATGGCGATGACCCAGGATTTCTTCAGTTCCTTCTCGCTCTTGACTGCCATAAACCTTACCAGTACATGAGGCATTCCGCAGTATCCAAAGCCCCATGCCAGCTGGGAAAAGATCTCCACAAAGGTATAAGGTCTGTCACCATTTAAAAACGGATTCAGGTAAGCACTTGCGCCCCCTGTGACACCGCTCTGCGTGATCAGGTCTGTCAGATTGCCCGGAAGCAGGAAATACGCTACCAGCGGCACGACCAGAAGGCCAATAAGCATCAGGGTGCCCTGTACAAAGTCTGTCACGCACACGGCCATGAATCCGCCCATAAAGGTGTAGCACAGGATTACGGCTGCTCCAATGGCAAGCGCTACATGGTAATCCAGTCCGAATACGGTATTAAACAGCTTTCCGCCTGCTGCCAGTGCAGATGCTGTATACACCAGGAAAAAGATTACGATCACAATGGATGAGATCAGAAGCAGGATCTTTTTCTTATCACGGTAGCGGTTCTCAAAGAACGCCGGAATGGTCATGGAATTGTTGGCCACAATGGTATATTTGCGAAGTCTTCCGGAAATACATACCCAGTTCAGAACTGTACCGATAAACAGTCCCACTGCGATCCAGATCTGACCGGATCCCAGGGAATAAATTGCTCCCGGAAGTCCCATCAGAAGCCATCCGCTCATATCAGAAGCCTGTGCGGAAAGTGCTGCCACCCATCCGTTCAGTCCTCTTCCTCCAAGGAAATAATCCTCTGAACTGGAGGTTTTTTTCATGTAAACCGCGCCAATGACGATCATCATTGCCAGGTAAAACACAAAAGCTATCAGAATTATTGCTGTTGTAGTAACCACTTTTTCTCCTCCTCTGTTGCGGCTGTCTGCAGACAGCCAAATTACATATTTACTACTTTACCACAGAAGAGTATAAAAGCGCAAGCTATATTATTTATTTTTTGCCTTTTTTGAGATACACATTTTTGATGTACCACAAAGCCTTGTCTTCGCCCTTGTCAGAAAGGATGCGAAGAAGCCCTTCTAATTCCTTCTTTGTCTGTGGATGGACGAACCACAGCTTAGGCTTGCTTTTGAGGAAATATTCCAGCGGCTGGTGATTGTCATAGGCATCTCCAAGATAGGTCCTGGAGGCGCTGATCCGGTCCATCACCATCTCTGCCACATATCTGCGGGGCATCCTGGCCCCCATGATCACATGCTCCGGATCATTTATGGCATAGTCCACCCAGTGCTCGTAGTGGTGCTTGTTGCGGCCCTTATGGTGCAGCCAGGCGGTGGACACGCCGATATCCTCACGTTCCGCGTTATTGGGGCTTCTGGTGCCCTGATAATACTTGCAGCCCACCAGGAACTCCGCCGGGGAATACTTGGAAAGGTCGTGAAGCAGTCCCTGCTTGTAAAGTCCGATGCGGAAACAGTATCTCATGACCATAAGCTTATGCTTGGTAATTGTTTTAAAATGAAGCCACGGATGCATCCTCATCCAGCCTCCTTTCCATTTACATTTTCAGCTGAATCTGCAGGCTTTTCTGGTTTTGCCACATCTGCTGCCGGGATTTTCACACTCTCTTCTTTCACAAAATCCGCAGCCAGCTCTCCTTTTCCAGCATCTGATGACACTGGATTTTCGCTTTTCTTTCCTTTTCCCTTATGTTTCTTCTCCGGCTCCGGCTTCTTCACGCCCTGAAGCACAACTACAGTACGGGGGCCAACTTCCACGCTTCTTTCATAAACCTGGCCTTTTTCCCCGTAAAAGCCATCGCAGGTCAGGTCTCCGGTATCCATCACTTTCTTCCACTCCATTCCCTCCGGAAGATTGGGAAGGGCCATGCTTCTTGTCTCCCAGTGGAAATTAAAGCCTACATAGAGGAAGTCATCTCCGGTTCCATCTGCCTGCCGTGCATACTCCCCGCACAGCATCATGCCGATCATGCGGCTGGTGTTTTCCATATTGCAGAACCATGCCCGCTCGCCGTGGAAAGACAGATCCGGGAAGCCTTTGCCCAGATAATCTGCCTCTTTCATGCTCTCGTTCATATGAAGAACCGGATGGGCTTTTCGAAGAGCCACCGCCTTTTTCACAAAGGCAAGCATACTGGCGTTTTTCCGAAGGCCACGCCAGTCGATCCAGCCAATGGGATTGTCCTGGCAGTAGGCATTGTTGTTGCCCTCCTGGGAATTGCCGATCTCGTCGCCGCCGTAGATCATGGGCACACCCTGGGAAAACAGCATCATGGCAAAGGCAGCCCGCATCTGGCGCTCCCTCATCTGACGGATCCACTGCTTCCGGCTTGGACCTTCTATGCCGCAGTTCCAGGAATAATTGTAGCTGCAGCCGTCATTATTGCCCTCGCCATTCGCCTCATTGTGCTTGTAATTATAGGAAACAAGGTCATTCAGGGTAAAACCGTCCTGACAGGTAATGTAATTGATCACACCGTGGTCATCCGGGTTATGACGGATCCGGTACTGCACTGCCGGGACCATATCCTCATCGCTTTTCAGAAATCTTCTCATATCCTGCAGAAAGCCCAGATTGTACTCTGCGAAACAGCGTTTCTTCTGTTTCTGATTCTGATAAAGAGCGGCTGTATCCATTCCGTCTGCCAGAATTTTGGTTCCTGCAAGCAGGCCATCCTTCATGATCAGATTAAGAGGCGCCCCCGCTCCCAACACATGGAATCCATCCACATGGTAATTCTGTTTCCAGAACTGCAGCGCCCGAAGAGCCATCAGAGGATTGGCCTCCGCCGGGAAATACATTTCCATTATGCAGCTGATTCCCGCCTTATGGAAAGCCTTGATCATATCGCAGAATTCCCTGTGAGGATCTTTCGTTGCGCAGTAAGAACTCTTTGGCGCAAAATAAAGCCCATTTCCATAGCCCCAGTAGTTTACTTCATCCTTCTTGCCCTTTGTGGAAACCAGACCCTCCGGCTCCTTTTGCCGGCTGATTTCCATAAATTCATAGGCTGGCATCAGCTCTACGGTGTTAATTCCAAGTTCCTGCCAGTATGGGATCATCTGGATCAGACCTTCAAAGGTTCCCCGAAGCTTCGCAGGAAGCCTGGACTGTTTGGTATAGCCCCGGACGTGGACCTTGTAAAGGATCATATCCCCGAAATCCGTTTCCGGTGCTTTCTCATCCTCCCAGTCGTACCCTTCCCCGGACCAGAATCCGCAGCGTACCTTATGGGGATCGGTATCCCAGGGAGCTCCGAAATGCTCTCTTCCGCTGATCCTGCTGGCGCAGGGATCCAGACAGATTTCCCCGTTGATCCGGAAATTGTATTCCAGGCTGTTTACATTTAATTTTTTCATAAAGACAGAAAAAATACGTCCTGTCCGGTATTTCTCATCCAGAAGAAGCTCGTAAAATGGCTCCTTTCCATTCTTTCTGTAAAGAAGCAAAAAGACCTTGGCGTCCTCCTCTGCTTCCACTGCAAAATTATATCCATCGATCATCTGGCTTGCCCCAAGTAAAAGGGGAGAGCCGGATGTTACAACCACGCTCTTATTTCCCGGTATTGCCACTTTTAATGCCCTCCTGTCTTTGTCTGATGTCCCGTCCCGGCTGCCTGATATACTGACAAGGTAATTTTTCTTACTGAAATTTCAGATCCAGTTCCACCGGGCAATGGTCAGATCCCATAATGTCGCTGTGGATCTTCGCATCTTCCAGCTTTTCTTTCAGCGATGGAGACGTAATAAAATAGTCGATTCTCCATCCGGCGTTCTTCTCTCTTGCCTTGAAACGATAGGACCACCAGGAATACGCGCCCTCCAGATCCGGGTAAAAATAGCGGAAGGTATCGATAAATCCAGCTTCCAGCACTTTGGTAAAGCAGGCACGCTCCTCGTCTGTGAAGCCGGCATTCATCCGGTTGGTCTTGGGGTTCTTCAGGTCGATCTCCTGGTGTGCCACATTCATGTCCCCGCAGCAGATCACAGGCTTCTTCTCCTGCAGCTTCAGAAGATAGGCAAGGAAATCCCGCTCCCATTCCATGCGGTATTCCAGTCTTCGAAGCTCGGACTGGGAATTGGGCGTGTACACAGTCACCAGATAGAAATCCTCCATCTCGGCGGTGATCACACGGCCTTCCTTGTCATGCTCCTCTATTCCAAGTCCGTAGGTCACGGACAGCGGCTCCTTCTTCGTGAATACGGCGGTTCCGGAATAGCCTTTGCGGTTGGCATAATTCCAGTACTGATAGTAGCCCGGAAGCTCCAGCTTCACCTGATTCTCCTGGCATTTGGTCTCCTGCAGACAGAAAATATCCGCGTCCAGCTTTGCAAAACTCTCCTCAAATCCCTTGGTGATGCATGCGCGGATTCCATTTACGTTCCATGATACAAGCTTCATGTTATTCTCCAATCTGTAAAAATTATGGTTATTGCTCACATATTTCACAATACCCTGCTGTACCTGATATTGTCTGTGAACAATAATTATATTCTAACACTGTAACTGTTCAGTACCTTCACAGTTACACGCTT
>CAVJRB010000002.1:0-2135 GCA_963651655.1 bacterium
TTACTGATGTTGTTTGTAGCTTGGATCTTTATTTGCAGGGTGTTTTGCTTAAAATTGCTATGGCAGACGGAAATTTATCTCCGGAAGAAATTGAATTTATCATGTCCTTACCCGATGAGCTTGATGAAGTATGTGCAAGGAATCGTGGTTATCGTAGATTTTTGAGAAACATTTCAGTAGAAAGTTATAAGGAAAAGGCGGGTCAGTTTTTTGCTGACTCTGCCAATCCTTTCTTTTTGAAATTGATTAAGGATGAAAATCAGGGTGCTGTAGAGGATGTGATAAATGCAATAGAAAAAATTTTTAATTCTTTTGCCGCTGTAGATGATACATTTTCTGAATCAGAAAATCAGGTTATTACCCGGGCTGTCACTGAGTTAAGAGGTAATACACGCAGTAAAATGGCAGAGACAGCGAACCGAAGTTCAACTACATCAAAGTCACAAGTTGCGATGCCTGACATTGTATTTAATGAAGATATGGAACGTGCAATGGCTGAGTTGAACAATCTCATTGGTCTTGCAGGCGTGAAGCAAGAAGTTCTTGCCAGTATCAATCTTCTAAAAATCAACAATTTGCGTAAAGAGAAAGGCCTACCTGAATTGCAAACATCTCGTCATATGGTTTTTACAGGACAGCCGGGAACTGGTAAGACTACTGTTGCAAGAATCTTGGCGAAGATATATAAGGCACTGGGAGTTGTTTCTAAGGGACATTTGGTTGAAACAGATAGATCCGGCATGGTTGCTGGTTATGTGGGGCAAACAGCACTGAAAACCGCCCAAGTGATCAAAAAAGCCAAAAGTGGTGTGTTATTTGTTGACGAAGCCTATGCATTATCATCAGAGGATGGCAGCAATGATTTTGGTAAAGAGGCGATTGATACTCTTGTAAAAGGGATGGAAGATTACAGGGACGATTTAGTCGTCATTGTTGCTGGATATACAAATGAAATGAAAGAGTTCATAGATATGAACCCAGGTTTGAGATCCAGATTCAATAAGTACATAAACTTTGATAATTATACTGCGGATGAAATGCTTGAGATTTTTAAAAATCAGTGTGATAAAGCTCAATTTATATTGGATGATAACGCAAAAGCCAAGGCATTAGCGTATTTTACGCAACATCAAGGAAATGAGCAATTTGGTAATGCCAGAGGTGTTAGAAACTATTTCGATCGTGTCGTTACAGCACAGGCAACAAGAATTTTGACCATGGACGAGCCTTCGGAAACAGAGTTCAGAACTATATTGGCAGAAGATGTTGAGTGATATGATGGTCATAGGTGTATTTTAGTATCTGTGACCATTTAATAGATGAGAAATGAGAGGAGCCGGAATGAAACCATTCTATTCTGTTGAAGCCATGGTTAGTTTTGAAGGAAAGAATTATAAAGGTACTCTTGACTTCTATGATACTAAATGTGTGCTACACAATCCGACGAGGATTATAGAAGAATTTGAATATAAACTAAATACGGCAGAATTTGAATCTGGGGTAACTACTGTCCTGTTCCTTGGGCTGTACACAAAGGAAAAATCTTTTATTAAAATTCGGTCTCAGACAACAGAAAGTTCACTGTTTATTATTGATGATGAAAAGATAGAGGAAACTCTGAGTGCATTAAACAATCGAAGGGAACATGGTGACACCAATCACTTACAGACAGAGAACCAGTTTGGTTCAACTGAAGAAAAGAGATTATTAACTTCGGTAAAAAAGGTAGAAGGTTTTAATGAAACTGCGATTAGCAAATTCACGCACAATCCGTATGCTATTTTGGGAATTCCAAGTAATGCATCCCATATTGATGCAAATGATGCGTTAGCAAAAATAAAAAAATTAGATCGTCTCAAAGCAATTAGGTCTTATAAAACGGATTTTAAATTAGCGGGATTTGATGCTATGGATCGTGACCTTCCGATGTGTCAGAATGCCATAGCTTTGATTAAAGACTTGAAATACAAATGGTTTTGGTTCGATTCTATTGATGCTTGTCAGAATTGGCAGTTTGACTGGTATCGTGAACCGTTTGTATCTAATAATCCTGATACATGGAGTTATGATGTGTTTCTTGGTAAAGGTCAAACCGCTCGCCTTTCGCTAAATCCATTTTTAGTGCATACTTGAGA
>CAVJRB010000003.1:0-2695 GCA_963651655.1 bacterium
CTCTCAGTTCAAGCTGCGGTTCCCCGGATAAATTTTCATAAGCCTCGGACAGAAAATTCTCCCAGCGATCTTCTGTGCGCTCAGAACCATTGTAAAAAACAATGAAATTCGGTGTAGGGGAGCTCCCGAAAAATAGCGTCCTTAGTTGAACTGTGATTAGAAAAAATCAAGTGAGGATACGTTTTGAACTATATAAGAAGTATGCTTTTAGTCACAATAACATTTCTATTAATATTTTACAAGGGCTTTCTGTCCCCATACGAAAACAATCCCCAGACATTTGCCTGAGGATTGTTTTCTTGAGCCAGTTTAATTGTGTTTTGCGTTGTTATTTAAAGTGCGATACGTTTCCCACTCATCCTCCGGAATTCCGAGTGCAGTCATCGCCTGCTCTATGGAAAATTTTAGATTTTTCATCAGATTCTGGATAGCTTCCAATCGTCCATCCATGCGTCCTTTCTGAATTCCCGTTTGAATTCCTTTCTGGATTCCACGCTGTTCAATTCCTTCACTCAGATTGCACATTTCTGCCACCTCACCTTCCAATTTCTTTGTCATCGGGATATTATAATCCTGCTGCAGAATCTGCTTCTTTTCTTCGGCACCACGTTTGGAAGAGAACAATACTTCCAGTAATTTAAAATCCCAGAATCTGTTTTGCAGTTTGTCTCATTTGGGGGATTAGGAATTTTCCGCATCCCGTGTCAACCATTGCTGAACAGTGGCTAAATCCACATCAACTGCCTGTGCAATTTGAGAAATGGGAAGGCCCATTTTTTCTAGAGTCAATGCGGTTGTTTTTGCCTTTTGCAATTCACCGGCTACAAATTCCGCCTGCCGTAGCTTCTTCATCTCAAATTCCTTATCGTATTCGAAAATACTCATAGCGATTACCTCCGCTCTGTTTGCCCGAAGGAACTCTTCCAGAATTCCTTCCTGGATGCATTCGTCGATAGCTTTTTTTACCACTGTACTTAAATCCATAACTTTAGCATATGTACGGACTCTGTCCACATAAATTGCATATTCCCGCAAGGTTTGACATTGTTCCATTAATTCGGGATTGTGGTCTTTATTAATGTTCAAAGTGACAACTCTCAGTTCAAGCTGCGGCTCCCCGGATAAATTTTCATAAGTCTCGGACAGAAAATTTTCCCAGCGGTCCTCCGTGCGCTTGGAACCATTGTAGAAAACAATGAAATTCGGTGCAGGGAGTCTCTGTAAAGTAGAAGCGTACAGGGACTTCTGTGTCACCAGCTTCTGAAATTCTCCTGATACATAAAATAGATCCCGCAGCGGCATGTTCGGAGTATAAGTAGACTGATGTTCAAAGAGAAAAAGACCAGTGTCAATAATAAATGCCAGGTCATTCTTCATCCCCATGTAAATCGCACTGTCAAGGGTCACGATCTCCAGGTCTTCCGGATTCTTATAATCTGTCCCATTGATCGCATCATACAGGGAAAGCAGATTCCTCCGGTCTGAAAACAGCTTCCGGAAAACAGTATCCTTATACTTCCTGTTCGCAGCCGGAACATTTGCAGCAGCCGGTTTTTTCTTCGTTGTAAGGTTAGCGTTCTTTCTTTTCTTCATGGGTAAAGCATCCTTTCCGCAGGAGCCAGAAAGACCGCGCCTCACATGCCATCCGTCTCCAGAACTCCTGCTTTTTCAATTAATTGATGGGTTAAAAGCATGGTTTTCTGAAGTGTGATTAGAAAAATCAGATGGCGGATACGCCTTGAACTATATAAGAAATATGCTTTTCATCATAATAACATTCCTATTGGTATTTTGCAAGAGCTTTTTCCAGCAACAGACAAAAACAATTTCAGACGCCTGCACAGGGATTTTTCCGCAGCATATCTGGCAGAGCCATACAGGATGGGATTACAGATATATTTAAAAGACGTCTGACCTGGCAAGGAAAAATACACTTGAGAGGAAAAATGATTCATGCTATCATAACGTTAGAGAATCGAAAAATCAAACTCAAAGGAGAGTGGCAATATGAGTGAACATGATCTTGACATAGCTGATATGCAGTGCTGGGTATTTCGTATGGCTCAGAAAAAATGGAAAATGTCTGCTAAAGATTGCACTGAGTTATTTAGAAAATATAATGTTCTTGGATTCATTGCGGATTGTTATGATATCCTTCATCTAAACAGTTACGCATGTGCGTTGGAAGATATTGAAACATTACTTAGGAACCGGGGTGTTGTTTTATGATAGGACTTTATTTTAAAGATTAGTTTTGTTTTCGCACACAAGATGCGATTGACCATCTTGAATTCATAAGGAGTGACCGCTATGGAGACATTAAATTATAATGCTACAGAATTTCAAAAGGAAGGCTGCGCGGTTATTGTAATGCGTGAAGCGGTGTGCGCTGCAATTGGCGCGGTCCATTATGGAGCTTATTTCTCCTCAACCAGAAAATTCGTTTTCCGATGAAAATTCAGAATCGCAGACAGGGGCAGAATAAAGCCCCTGCGTTATTGGGGGAACTTTCATCATTAATTTGAAATTTCAATAGTATTTTAACCTCTATATTTTCACTTAAACAAATTTTCTTGAGTTTTCTCGTAAAGCAAATTTTCATTTAAATTTGATTTCTTGAAATTTCTATGCTAAAATACCATTATAAATTTCATTTTCCAATATTGGGAGAAAGGAACATAACTATGATTAATAG
>CAVJRB010000004.1:0-2837 GCA_963651655.1 bacterium
CACCAGAGCCTGAAAAACACCAAGCAGGGTCTGTACGTCCAGAGGATGCAGGCCGATAGAGGGTTCATCAAAAATAAAAACAGAATCTGCCTGCCCTTTTCCCATCTCGCTTGCAAGCTTCAGACGCTGGGCCTCGCCGCCGGAAAGGCTTGGAGTCTCTTCTCCAAGGGTCGGGTATCCAAGTCCAAGATCCTTCAGGACGCTTAATCTTTGGTTTACCAGCTTCAGATCTCTGACGGCTTCCATGGCGGTATTGACGTCCATTTCCATAAGCTGGGGCAGGGAATAGGCTTCCCCATGCTTGTTTTCATAACGGATCTGCCAGGCCTCTTTTGCATAGCGGGAGCCGTGACAGGAAGGACATGGAATGTCTACATCCGGCAGAAACTGGACGTCCAGACTGATCTGTCCGGTTCCATCGCAGACCGGACATTTTAATTTTCCGGTGTTGTAGGAAAAATCCCCTGCCTTGTATCCATGAGCTTTGGCATCTTTGGTTCTTGCGTAGATTTTTCTTAGTTCGTCATGGACATTGGCGTAAGTTGCTACGGTTGAGCGGACATTGATTCCAATGGGGGAAGCATCTATCAGTTTCACATGGGAAATTCCTTCTGCCTGGATGCTTTTTACATGTTTGGGCAGGTGCTGGCCGTTCAGGTGTGCTTCCAGGGCCGGAATCAGGCTTTCCAGAACCATGGTGGTCTTGCCGGAGCCGGATACGCCAGTCACAGCGGTCAGTCTGCCTTTGGGAATCTCTATTTCCAGAGGCTTGACCGTATGGATCCGGTCTGTGGAAAGGTGAATGGCTCCATTGGAAAAAAGCTCGTCCGAAGATGTTTTGGGACGGATGTCTGTGTTTGCCTTTTGGGCAAGAAAAGGACCGATCATGGAAGCTTCGTTGGAAATGATCTGGGGAATCTCTCCCTGGGCGATCACGTATCCGCCTTTTGCCCCGGCCTGGGGGCCCATCTCAATGATCCAGTCTGCTTCCGCTAAAATCTGGGTGTCGTGGTCCACCAGAATAACGGAATTGCCGTCTGCAATCAGATCGTGCATCACTGCGTTCAGCCCTCTTGTATTGGAAGGATGAAGTCCGATGGAGGGCTCGTCCAGCACGTACAAAACGCCGGTTGTCCGGTTTCTTACCGCTCTTGCCAGCTGCATACGCTGCCGCTCTCCGGTGGAAAGTGTAGCTGCGGAACGGTCAAGGGAAAGGTAGGAAAGGCCAAGGTCCAGAAGCCGTCTGGCTGCGCTTAGGAAGGATTCGCAGATGGATTCTGCCATGGGACGCATTTCTTCCGGCAGGGAAGCCGGAACCTCTTCCACCCATTTCACAAGGTCTTTCAGGGGCATCTGGCACACTTCATCCAGTCCCATCTGGCGAAGCCTTGGTGCTCTGGCTTCTTCAGAAAGCCTGCTTCCATGACAGCAGGGACAGATTTCTTCTTTTAAAAATTTCTCCACGCGCTTCATGCCCTTTTCATCTTTTACTTTTGCGAGGGCATTTTCTACGGTATATACGGCGTTGTAATAGGTGAAATCCAGCTCGCCAGCCTGATTGGATTTTTTTGCTTTGTAAAAAATATGCTTTTTCTCGGCTGGGCCGTGGTAGACGATATCTTTTTCCTTTTCGGTCAGTTCGCGAAAGGGGATGTCTGTACGCACGCCCATTTCCCGGCAGACATCTGTCATAAGAGACCACATCAGGCTGTTCCAGGGAGCAACGGCTCCCTCATCGATGCTGATGGTGTCGTCTGGCACCAGAGAATCCAGGTCTACGGTTCGGATACTGCCAGTGCCGCTGCATTTGGGGCAGGCACCCTGAGAGTTAAAGGCCAGTTCCTCCGCACTTGGTGCGTGGACTTTTTCCCCGCATACAGGGCAAAAAATCTCCTGCTCTGCTGCTACCCTCAAGGTCGGGGGAATGTAATGACCGTTTGGACAGCGATGTGAGGCCAGTCTGGAAAACATCAGCCTTAAGCTGTTCAAGAGCTCGGTACCTGTGCCAAAGGTGCTTCGGATTCCAGGGATTCCCGGGCGCTGGTGAAGAGCCAGGGCGGCAGGCACATAGAGTACCTGGTCAACCTGTGCTTTGGCGGCGCCTGTCATACGCCTTCGGGTGTAGGTGGAAAGGGATTCCAGATAGCGCCTGGAGCCTTCCGCGTACAGAACGCCAAGTGCCAGGGAGGATTTGCCGGAGCCTGACACGCCGGCAATCCCCACAATCTGGTTCAGGGGAACATCCACATCGATGTTTTTCAGGTTATGGACTTTGGCGCCTCTTACTTTTATATGCTTTGGTTCATTGGGATTGGAATTTATGGTATCTTTCATTTCTGATTACTTCTTTTCCTTTTTGACGAATTTGGAGCTGATGACAAAAAACAGTACGAGCAAAACGGCAATTGTCTCAAAAATCTGCACTCCTGTGTTGACGGGCTCATCGTAAACCAGGCGGATGTCTTCCTGAAGGCAATAGAACATTGCCATTCGGTACATGAAATCCAGGGTTACATCTTTCTCAGGAGCTGTCTCAAATACGGTGCGGTAGATGTTGGTGTAAAAACGCTCCCAGAGGGTGATGCCTTTTTTGCCGGCAGACCCGGTTCCCACCTGTTCATTGTCCCAGTTATAAAGGGAGGCGCCGTTATAAGTGCTGAAATAATCCAGGACGGTTCCGTCTGCGGCAAGGAAAACCAGGAAGGGGTCGCGTCCGCCGTCTTCCGTGTCCAGATAGCGCTCCTGGGCGTAGCCAAGACAGGTGCCATCCGGGGCATAAAAGCCGTAGGTGGTGGAGGAACTGACGCCTTCCAGGCTGTTGATGGGCTCGTCTGTTA
>CAVJRB010000005.1:0-2245 GCA_963651655.1 bacterium
ACAACAGGCGCAGAAAGGATTTTATTTCCTTCTACGCCTGTTTTATTTACAGAATAGATGATATCCGCACATCAGACACAAGGCTGCGGCGATCAGAAGCGCTACGGTCTCGGACACCAGAAGCCCGATCACCATCCCCAGTCCGATAAAAAACAGCATAAACCCAAGAACTTTTCCCATATCTTATACAGTCCTGTCTCTTTGGTTTAATATATTTTATGCAAGAAGACCGCTTCTGAACACTTTTGCAGATTTTCTCTGTCTTCTGACCTGCAAAAACACATTCCCAAATCCTGTTTCACTTTCACTGGATTGAATCTGCAAATTGCAATGCACATCTTGCAGATGTACTTTTGCTTACTCTTCCTCAGAATCTGCAGTCTCAGTGCTGTCGCTTCCGCCAGGTGCAAAGCGGTTTACAAAATCCGGAACCATGTCCAGAACTTTGGTCAGTCCGTCCTGGTTCTTTACGTTGACAAGCTTGGTGGTTCCGTTCTGGATCACCAGCACTGCACATGGAGTCATTTTTCCGGCGAGGCCGCCGCCTCCGTTGTTCTTCTTCTCTCCTGCAAAAGCTCCAGCCCCTACGCCAAAGGATACGTCCACCAGCGGAAGTATAATCGTATCGCCTACGTGAATGGCATCTCCTACTACCGTCTTGGCAGCTACAAAGCCATCCATTCCTTTAAACAGGGAGCTTACTGTTTCTTTGAAGTTGTTTTCATTTTCCATTGTTTAGTCCTCCTTATGCTTCCATCGGTTGATGACGTATTTTACATTTTTATTGATATAGATCTCAAGTGCCGCCTTTACAAACATAATGCCGTAAATCCGGCCTTTCAGAGATATATTTCCTGTGAGCTGGTTTTCCCCGTCAAAAAGGGGAGTGACCTGGATTCGGTTCTGATGGAATGGGAATGTCATTCCAAGAACTGCCAGGACTGTTCCTGTAATGGATGGATCATCACAGCCAAAGGTAACCTGGCCTTCCACTTTGGTTGGAAGTACGTGGCGGATCAGGCCTTTGGCATCTTTCCATACCAGGGCGATTGCGGCTTTGGTTTTCTCATTTCCGAGAAACTCCTTCCACCAGTCCAGTTTGCTTCGGATTCCGGCAAGGGTCTTCCGGATGTGCCGAAGTTTCTCAAGGATACCTTTTATAAAAGAAGTAATTTTCTTCCACAATGCACCTGGAAGCCCTATGATCCTGGTTAGTATATCCCGGATACGGGTAAATAAAACCGTAAGTCGGCTTTTGCCGGGTTCTGTGCTGGCTGATTCTGAGGTTTCCCGCTCAATATTTTCCCTAGCAGCTTTGCTTGCAGTACCTTCTGAATTCGAACTTTCCTGAACCTTTCCCTTATTCTCTTCTATTCCAACAACTTCCGGCACTCTATTCTCATTAACCGTTGTTCCTATAACGTCCGATGATATTCTCTCCGGCTGTTCTTTGGACGGCTCCCGGCGAATTGGTTCCTGCTGTTCTTCTTTTTTCCTAGATTCTGTTTCAGAGCCTTCTTCTGTCCTTTCAGCTTCTGGTTCCGTTATTTTCTCATGCGGCAGTTCTGATTCCTTTGCCTGGATTTCCTTTACTTCCGCTTTCATTTCTGACGGCTTCTCTTGCTCAGAGCTTGTTCGTTCTTTTGACTTGCCAGGCTTCTTCTGTTCATCTGCGGCAGCCTTTCTACTATCGGTAACCGTCTTCCCGCTCTTTGCGCCAGTCTTCCCGCGACTTCCCTGCCCCTGGCTGCGGCTTCTGCGCCTTCCAGGTGCCTTCCGCCGCTTTCCAAGCGCAGCAAACCACCCCCGGATCTTATCCAGCGAAATTCCAAACAGGGTAATGACAAGCTTCTGCTCTCCGTTTCGGAAAAAGAACCGGACGCCGATCGCACGAAACAGCCAGCTCACCCTAGCTTCTATTTCTGCTTCCCTGAAGCTGTCCCCCTCTTTCGCGGCAGAAGCACTGTACCGCACCGGGCAGAACAGAACCAGCAAAACCGCCAGCAGCACAAGTCCCAACAGGATTCCCAGAAGGATCAATATAAACTTTATGAGGATCCACAGTATATGTAACATGCGCTCACCTGTTCTTAAAATATTCTTTTACCTGAAATGCCCCTGTCTCACCGTAAATATTCTTCACGATATCCACAGCCAGATCAGTTGCTTCGTCTTTGCCCTTCGCCATGCCGATAATCTCCGGACACTTGGCATAATAGCTCTTCTGGATCAGCATATAGGATGG
>CAVJRB010000006.1:0-2326 GCA_963651655.1 bacterium
ATCATTGACAGCCTGGATATTGGAAGTGTCATTTATCCGAAGTATATTACGGCGGATTATATTCTGCAGTATGTAAGAGCAACCCAGAACTCCATCGGAAGCAATGTGGAGACCCTGTACCACATTCTGGATGGCAAGGCAGAAGCCCTGGAGTTCAAGATCAGCGATCATTCTCCGATTGTGGGAAAGACTCTGCAGGAACTGAACCTGAAGAAGAATCTTCTGGTTGGCTGCCTTTACAGAGATGGCGCTGTTCGTATTCCCCGAGGCCACGATACCCTGGAAATCGGTGACAGCGTAGTCATTGTTACCACCAACAGAGGTCTTCGTGACATCAATGACATTCTTGCGAAGTAAAGGAGTCCGGACATGAATTATTCCATGATATCTTATATTCTTGGCTGGATCTTTAATTTCGAGGCAGCTTTTATGCTCCTGCCTGGAATTACCGCGATTATTTACCGGGAGAAGGACGGGCTGGCATTTCTGGTCACCATGATCATCTGCCTGGCAATCGGAATTCCCCTTACCAGGACAAAGCGTAAGAATAAAGTTTTCCATGCTAAGGAGGGTGCGGTTACCGTTGCTCTTAGCTGGCTGGTACTTAGTATCGCAGGTGCGCTTCCTTTTGTGATTTCAGGAAGCATTCCCCATCCGGTGGATGCACTGTTTGAGACGGTTTCCGGTTTCACCACAACAGGAGCCAGCATTCTGTCTGATGTGGAGGCGCTTTCCCACTGCATGCTGCTGTGGAGAAGCTTTACCCACTGGATCGGCGGTATGGGAGTGCTGGTGTTTATCCTCTGCCTTCTGCCTCTGACCGGCGGCTATCACATGAACCTGATGAAAGCAGAGAGCCCGGGACCTTCTGTAAGCAAGCTGGTTCCCAAGGTTCAGTCCACAGCTAAGATTCTTTATACCATTTATATTATGATGACAGTTGTGGAGATGGTTTTCCTGCTTCTTGGAGGCATGCCGCTGTTTGACACACTGTGTCTGAGCTTTGGTACAGCAGGTACCGGAGGTTTTGGTATTAAGAATGACAGCATTGCCAGCTACAGTACCTACAATCAGATTGTCATTACCGTGTTTATGATCCTTTTTGGCGTGAACTTTAATGCCTATTACCTTCTTCTTTCCAAGAAAGTAATGCAGGCAGCCAAGAATGAGGAGGTTCGCTATTACCTTGGGATTATTGGCCTGGCCATTGTGGCCATTGCCGTTAACACAAGAGGCATGTTTACCAGCTTCGGCAGGGCGTTTCAGCAGGCTGCCTTCCAGGTTGGTTCCATCATTACCACAACTGGATATGCCACTACGGATTTTAATGTGTGGCCGGTATTTTCCAAGACCATACTTGTAATCCTGATGTTTGTGGGAGCCTGCGCGGGAAGTACAGGCGGCGGTATTAAGGTTTCCCGTCTTCTGATCCTCTGCAAATCCGCACGCAAGGAACTGCAGCTTTATCTGCATCCCAATGCAGTGAAGAAGATCAAGATGGATGACAAGGCCATTCCCCACGAGGTGGTAAGAGCTACCAATATGTTCCTGTTTGTGTATATTATGATTTTTGTGACCTCCCTTCTGGTGATCAGTCTGGATAATCTGGACATGATTTCCAACTTTACGGCGATCACAGCTACTTTGAATAACATTGGACCGGGACTTGGGGCGGTAGGACCTACCGGAAACTTTGGATGCTATTCTTATATTTCCAAGTTGGTGATGATCTTTGATATGCTGGCTGGAAGACTTGAGGTGTTCCCGCTGCTGCTTTTATTTAAGAGAGATACCTGGAGAAAGTTTTAAATGAAAAGCTGCTGCTATTCATAATATGATAGCATTGCTGATTGAAAACATGTTTTGTGTAGTAAAAATGCCGCAGGCTGTGCAGATAATTTCAGTACAGCCTGCGGCTTGCTTTTTATTTGTCCATAGTATAGGGTTCGTCTGCCGGGTAACCGCCTGCAGCTTTCTGCATGCCGCGTGGAAGGGCATCCTTGGAGGTACGCCAGTCGGCGTCCTTGTTGCGGTAGTCGAATTTGTCACAGAACCAGTCCAGATCGTCGGAAAGCCTCTGCATGTTCTGCTCCATCATAGGGAACAGAATGTCGTAGAAGGCTTTCTTTTCTTTGTCAGACAAAGCGGTTTCCGCAGTCTCCACAAGATCCCCGAAATGAGGAATGCAAAAGCCCTTGCAGTTTTTGAAAAGAGGAAGAAACTCCGGATTTTTCTTAAAAAGATCGAAAAAGGTGTCCAGATAGCGGGCGTATGTATCTTTGTAAAAATTGCAGATATAGCAGCTTTCTTCCTGTGCTTTTGCCCA
>CAVJRB010000007.1:0-9330 GCA_963651655.1 bacterium
GAATGAGATTGTGGGAGCATACGAAAATCCGGATGTTGTGGGAACAATGGGGTATGTAAAGGTCAGCCCCAATGAAGCCAATATTATTCCGGGAAGTGCAGTTGGAATTATAGATATCCGGACCTGTGAACGAAAAATTGTTTCAGAAATCATAAAAAAACTGGATGAGCTTACAAAGGAAATTGAAAAATCCAGAAAAGTAAAAATTCAAAGAAACGTACTTCTGGATCAGCCAGCCAGGTTTATGGATGAAGATATTCAGAGAATTGTAAAAGAAAATCTGGCGAAAATGAATGAACCGGAGAATGTAATGGTCAGCATGGCCGGGCACGATGCGTCAAACATGCAGCTGGTCACAAAAGCTGGAATGATTTTTGCCAGAAGCGTCGGGGGCAAGGGGCACTGTAAAGAAGAATTTACAGAGGATGCAGATGTGATCAAAGCCGGACAGCTTGCACTGGATACAATTTTAAGAATGGACGAGGAATTGCCATGAGAATTATATTTCCCAAATATCTTTTTTATAAAAATAAATTTTATTCCGACTACGGAGTTCTCATAGAAGGAGATACTATAGCCGGTGTAGATTCCAAAATAAATTTGCTGGAAAAATATCCACAGGCAGAAAGAACTTATCTTTCCGAACAGGTTCTTCTTCCAGGAACCGTCAATGCACACAATCATTGCTTTCAGAGTCTTCTTCGCGGAATCGCAGCGGACAGGCCTTTTCTGGAATGGCGTGACAGATCCCTTTATTATTATTCACCAAGAATGAGCAGAGAGGATATTTACAATGGAGCGCTGTTTGCTTTTGGAGAAATGATGAAGCGGGGGGTGACTACAGTAGGAGATTTCTTTTATCTTCATAATTTTGGAAGAGAAAGTGATGGGGCAATTATACAGGCGGCAAAGGACTTGGGAATCCGCCTTTCCCTGAACCGTACCATGTATGACTGGGATGGGGCACCTGCCGGATATGTGGAGAGCGTTCCGCAGGCAGTGGAGAATACCTTGTATCTGGCAGAAGAATATAAGAATGATCCCATGGTGAACATTCTTCCTGCTCCCCACAGTCTTCATGCAGCTACCCCGGAAATGATCCAGAAGGGGCATGAAATCGCGAAAAAACTGAATGTGAAATTTCATATTCATGTAGCAGAAGAACCTTTTGAAGTGGAACAGGTGAAAAAAGAACATGACGGACTCGGTACTCTGGAATATCTGGATCGCCTGGGCGTGGTAGATGAATCAATGGTTATTATCCACGGTGTATGGCTTTCCCCGGAAGAAATTGATCTTTTGGGAGAGAAAAAAGGCGGACTGGTATATTGTCCATCCAGCAATATGTTCCTGGCGGATGGAATTACGGATATTCCGAGAATGATAAAAGCAGGAGTTACCATTGCACTTGGAAGCGACGGCGGCTGCAGCAATAACCGTATCAGCGTTTTTGAAGAAATGAGAATGGTTTCTCTTCTTCAGAAAGCAAAAACCTGTGATGCTCTTTGCGTAAATTATGAACAGGCTTTTCAGATGGGAACAGAGAACGGCGGTCTGCTTTTGAATTATAAAATTGGAAAAATCGAAGAAGGATATAAAGCAGATTTTGTGGGAGTAGATCTGGAGGATCTTTCCATGATGCCATTGTCGGAATCACTGGAGCAGATGCTTCCGAATATTGTATATTCCATGGAACCTACCGCAATCCGGACTGTAATTGTAGCTGGTAAGCCAACTGTGAAAGACGGACAGCTGATCACAGTAAGCGAGCGGGAAATTTCCAGAAGAGTGAAGGAAACTATGAAACGACTGAATGGTTGATTATTCTTTTGCAGGGATGCTTATATTTCTGCAGAAGGTTTTCATAACAGGATAACCAGGGTTCTAAAATGAGCCGGACATCCAAAAACATCTATGATCGAGGAGGATAATACTATGAAGAAAAGAATCGTAGCAACACTGTTAACTACAGTTATGGCAGTAATGGGTATTGCCGGAAGCAGCGTCTGTGTATTTGCAGAAAGTACAGAAGAAACGACTGATGAGACAGCAGGTGACGCCATGTATGATGGAAAGGTTCTTCTTGGACAGGCATCCTGGATTGGATACGCACCGCTTTATCTGGCTGACAAAAAAGGTTTTTTTGATGATCACGGTGCAGATGTGGATGTGCAGTTCTTTGAATCCAAAACCGATTCCAAATCAGCCCTGGCAGCAGGCAGAATCCAGGGAATGTCAACAACCGTTGATACCCATGTAATGAGTGCTGCTTCCGGTATGGATATTTCCATTGTGCTGGCCCTTGATACTTCTGACGGAGGCGATGGATTAAGTGCATTGAAGGATATTCCGGATATCCCGTCCCTGAAAGGACATACTGTAGCCCTTGATACATCAGGCGGTGCTTCCTATTTCTGGTTCCAGTATCTGCTGCAGCAGGAAGGAATGACTCTGGATGATGTGCAGGCAGTTAATATGAGTTCCGGAGATGCAGGAGCTGCATTTGTAGCCGGTGAAGTTGATGCGGCTGTAACCTGGGAGCCATGGCTTTCCAAAGCAAAAGAAACTGACAATGGAGCAGTTTTGATCGACAGCAGTGAAACTCCTGGTATCATCGTGGATGCTCTTGCAATGGATAAAGATTTTGCAGCGGAGTATCCAGGCACTGTAAAAGCAATTGTAGAAGGCTGGTATGACGCACTTGCATATATGGAATCTGATCCAGATGATGCGTACAAGATCATGATGGAATACACTGGTGATGAAACTCCAGAAGACCTTCAGGCTTCTATGGCAGAAGTAAAATTCTATGACAAAGACGGCAACGCTGAGTACTATGACGGCGAGATTCAGGATGTTGCAAAAATGGCAGCAGACCTGTGGCTGGATATGGGCCTGATCGATGCAGAGCCTGATCTGGACGCACTGATTGATGGTTCCTTTATTGGCGGAACTGAAAACTAATTAATAAGCTATCCATAATAATTTCATTCCGGCTTCTTTTCCCAAAAAGAAAAGAGGCCGGAAAATAAAAGTAAAAATAAAAATTCGAGGAGAAATGGCTATGAGTGATACCTATATGTTGATCGAACCGGAAGATACGATTCCCTCCATGCCAGAATTCGTTGAGGGAATCAGAAGAGCCCCGTCAAGAGGCTTTCATTTGACACAGAAACAGACAGAAGTTGCGCTGAAAAATGCGTTGAGATATATCAAACCAGAGTACCATGAAATGCTGATTCCGGAGTTTCTGGAGGAATTGCATACAAAAGGCAGAATATATGGATATCGGTTCCGCCCACAGGGCAGGATTTACGGAAAACCGATTGATGAATATAAAGGAAAATGCATCGAGGGAAAAGCCTTCCAGGTAATGATCGACAACAATCTTGATTTCGATGTTGCCCTTTACCCCTATGAGCTTGTCACCTATGGCGAGACCGGAAGCGTATGTCAGAACTGGATGCAGTACTGTCTGATCAAACGTTATCTGGAAGAGCTTACAGAAGACACCACTTTGGTTGTAGAATCCGGACATCCGTTGGGACTGTTTAAATCCAGACCGGAGGCACCTCGCGTTACCATTACAAATGCATTGATGGTAGGTATGTTTGACAACATCAAAGATTGGGAAATTGCAGAAGAAATGGGCGTTGCAAACTATGGCCAGATGACAGCCGGCGGCTGGATGTATATTGGACCGCAGGGCATTGTACATGGAACCTACAATACTTTGTTAAATGCAGGAAGACAGCAGCTGGGTATTCCAAATGACGGGGATCTTCGCGGACATTTATTCGTAAGTTCCGGGCTTGGCGGCATGAGTGGTGCACAGCCAAAGGCAGCAGAAATTGCCAGAGCCGTTGGAATTATTGCAGAGGTTGATTTCTCCAGAATTAAGACAAGGCTGGATCAGGGCTGGGTATCTGAGTGGTCCGATGATCTTGGAAAAGTGTTTGAGACAGCCAGAAAATATACGGAGAAAAAAGAACCCAGAAGTATTGCCTACTATGGAAATATCGTAGATCTTCTCCAGTATGCGGTGGATCACAACATTCACATTGATCTTCTTTCTGATCAGACATCCTGCCATGCTGCATATGAGGGCGGCTATTGCCCACAGGGTATCAGCTTTGAGGAACGAACAAGACTTCTGGCAGAGGATCAGGATACCTTCTGCAAACTGGTAGATGAATCCCTGAAAAAACACTACAAACTGATCAAAGCCTGTGTGGATAAAGGAACCTATTTCTTTGATTATGGAAACTCTTTCCTGAAAGCGGTTTATGATGCAGGGGAAAAAGAAATTTCCAAGAATGGCATCGATGACAAGGATGGATTTATTTTCCCATCTTATGTGGAAGATATTATGGGACCGTGCCTGTTCGATTATGGCTACGGACCATTCCGCTGGGTTTGCCTGTCTGGAAAACCGGAAGATTTACATAAAACAGATTTGGCAGCGATGGAGTGTATCGATGTAAATCGCAGATACCAGGACAGAGACAATTACAACTGGATCAAAGAAGCTGAGGAAAACAAGCTGGTAGTTGGAACTCAGGCCAGAATTCTTTATCAGGATGCAGTTGGAAGAGTAAAAATTGCTCTGAAATTTAATGAAATGGTACGAAATGGAGAAATTGGACCGGTTATGATGGGACGTGATCACCATGACGTATCTGGAACAGATTCCCCGTTCCGTGAAACTGCCAATATTAAAGATGGCAGCAATGTAATGGCGGACATGGCAGTACAGTGCTATGTAGGAAATGCAGCCAGAGGTATGAGCCTGGTTGCATTGCATAATGGCGGCGGTGTTGGAATCGGCAAATCCATTAACGGCGGATTTGGTCTGGTCCTGGACGGAAGCGAAAGAGTAGATGAAGTTGTAAAAAGCGGTCTTCTCTGGGATGTTATGGGCGGTGTTGCCAGAAGAAACTGGGCGAGAAATGACCATTCCATGGAAACTGCAATTGAATATAACAAAAAATATGCAGGAGAAAGTCAGATTACCATTCCTTATCTGGCAGATGAAAAGCTGGTAACAGAAGCAGTTGGGAAATTGTTTGATAAATAAAATTCCTGTATTTTCTGTAAATAGTGAATGGGCAATCAGAAATCGGAAGTGAGGCTGCTTATGGAACGAACAATCTTAACCAATATTTCAGAAGTTGTGACGCCAGAAGGAAAAAAGGCGCTTCATGGGAAAGATATGGGAAAAGTAGAGCGGTTAAAAGATGCAGCAATTGTCATAGAAGAGGGAAAAATTCTGGCGGTTGGTGCAAACGAAGCAATCGTAAAGCAATATGCGAAAGATAATACTGTTTTCCAGGATATGTCTCAATGCTGTGTTTTACCGGGATTTGTAGATTCCCATACGCATTTTATTTTCGGCGGATACAGGCCGGATGAATTTATGATGAGACTTTCTGGCGCTTCTTATCTGGAAATCCACAAGGCTGGAGGCGGAATCTGGAATACAGTTCAGGCTACCAGAAACATGAGTCTGGACGAGATGGTGCAGACAGGAAAAGAAAGACTTGCGGATATGCTTTCCATGGGCGTTACGACCGCTGAAGGAAAAAGCGGATATGGGCTGGACAAAGAGTGTGAACTGCGGCAGCTGGAGGCGCTGGAAATTTTGAAAAAGGAGCAGCCGGTTTCCATTATGAGTACGTTTCTGGGCGCTCATTCCATACCGGAAGAATACAAAGGAAGATCGGATGAGTACATTGATTTCCTTATAAAAGAAATGCTTCCAGTGGTAAAAGAGAAAAATCTGGCGGAATATGTGGATATTTTCTGTGAAAACAGTGTATTCAGCTGTGAACAGTCCAGTCGTTATCTTCGGGAAGCAAAAAGGATGGGATTTGGGGTAAAGATACATGCAGATGAGATTGAGGCTTTGGGAGGAAGCGGCGTAGCTGCTGAAGTTGGCGCCGTTTCCGCTGATCATCTGCTGATGATACGAAAGACAGACTGTGAGAAACTGGCAGCTTCCAATACAGTTGCAACTTTGCTCCCCGCAACGGCTTTTTGTCTTCATAAGCCATATGCTCCTGCACGGGAGCTCATTGACAGTGGCTGTGCGGTAGCGTTGGCAAGTGATTATAATCCCGGAAGCTGCTTTACCAACAGTATCCCTCTTTTATTTGCCCTTGCAGTGATCCACATGAAAATGAGTCTGGAAGAGGCTTTGTGTGCACTTACTCTGAATGGGGCGGCAGCTGTTGGAAAAGCTGACAGAATTGGCAGTATTGAACCTGGAAAAGCAGCAGATCTGGTGGTGCTGGAGAAACCTCAGTATGAGTTCCTTGTGTATCACACAGCAAAAAATATTGTCAGAGAAGTATATAAAGATGGGGACATCGTATACAGTAAAAGGTAAAGAAGAGGTGACGGTCTTATGAAAACACTGAAACGAAAGATTAGTGATGCTTTTATCCCGAAAGGATCTATATCAAAGGCTGCATATATTATCCTGGCAGTCCTGTCTTTTGCATTGATATTTGCAGTCTGGATGTATGCAGTATATGTGAAAGGGGTGGATAGTATGTTCCTTCCATCCCCGGAAAAAACACTGGAATCCGCGAAAAACATGTTTGCCGGCGGCGGATATCTTACTGACATCCGCATGTCGGTACAGCGTGTGCTGATCGGTTTTTTGATTTCAGCAGTTGTTGGAATTCCCCTTGGATTGCTGATTGGTACCTATGCTCCTGTTGCGGCATTTTTTGAGCCATTTTTCTCCTTTTTCCGATACCTTCCGGCTTCTGCGTTTATTCAGCTTTTTATCTTGTGGATCGGTATTGGAGAAAGCGCAAAGGTTGCGATTATTATAGTAGGAAGTGTTGCACAGATTATTTTGATGGTTGCAACAAATGTGCGAAACGTAAGTGTTTCTCTGATTGAGGTTTCTTATACTCTTGGCGTTTCAAAATTTGGAGTATTCTGGAAAATTATTCTGCCAAAGAGCATGCCAGATATTGTGGATACCCTTCGAATTGTTCTCGGCTGGGCATGGACCTACATTATTGTAGCAGAGATGATTGGTGCTTCAGAAGGTGTAGGATTTATGATCACTCAGGCTGGACGCCAGTTTATGATCTCTAAGATTTTTGTGGGTATTATCACAATTGGAATCATTGGCCTGGCACTTGATATGCTCTGTATGTTCCTGAGAAAGGTACTGTTCCCGTGGAATGAAAAATAAAAAAGGAGGCGCAGGTTATGGAATATTATGAACAGCCGAATGGAAATGTTGTAAAACTGCATAATGGTCTTGATATTATTGGTGTTACCAAAACCTTTGATACCAAAAAAGGAAAGGTTCAGGCACTGGAAGAAATCAATCTTCATATCCGCAGCAAGGAATTTGTTTCCCTTCTTGGTACCAGTGGTTGTGGAAAATCTACCCTGCTTCGTATGATCGGCGGACTGGATCATCCAAGCACGGGTAAGATCATGTTTAAAAAAGAAGAAATCACAGGACCTGGAGCACATATCGGAATGGTTTTTCAGGCATATACCCTTTTTCCATGGCTGACAGTAGAAGAAAATATTGCGTTTGGCCTGAAACAGAGAAAGACCAAAACAAATGCAGAGATTAAAGAAATTGTAGATTCCTATATTGATCTGGTAGGTCTTCGAAAGTTTGAAAAGCTGTATCCGAAGTCTCTTTCTGGCGGTATGAAACAGAGGGTTGCGATTGCCCGTGCCCTTGCTAATGATCCGGATGTGCTGCTTCTGGACGAGCCTTTCGGTGCGCTGGATATGCAGACCAGAACGGTTATGCAGGAGTTGCTTCTGGATGTGTGGCAGAAATCTCCGAAAACTATTGTGATGGTAACCCATGATATTGAAGAAGCTGTTTTTCTTGCAGACAGAGTAGTGGTTATGAGTTCCAGACCAGGTTCTGTGAAAGAAATCATTGATATTGATCTGGATCGCCCAAGGGATTACAGGGTAAAAAATACAGAGAAATTTATGGAATACAAGGTACGGTGCTCTGATATTATCCGTGAGGAAAGTATGAAGCTGATTTCAGCTGTTAATGAGTAAAGGCAGGTGAGACTGGTGCCGGAAATCATTCGGGAACAGGAACAGAAGACAAGCCAGTGGTCTGGCGGAACTACCACCGAGTTATTTTTGTATCCGGAGGATGGCAGTTATATAGACAGAAACTTTCTTTTTCGGTTAAGCAGTGCATATTGTGAGGATACAGAATCTGTTTTTACCAGTCTGCCAGGTGTGAACCGGATTCTTATGGTGCTAGATGGCAGAATCTCTCTTTGTCATCAGGGAAAAAGAAAAGTTACTCTTGAGCCAGGAGACCAGGATCATTTTGCTGGAGATGAAACCACAAAAAGTGTGGGCAGCTGTGTAGATTTTAACCTTATGATGAAACAAAATACAGAGGGAAATCTTTTCTACCGAAAGCTGCAGGAGGAAGATACGCTTTTGCTGACGGACTTTTGTGTAAAAGGAAGACCAGATCTGGCAGATGGCTGTTATTTCGGGCTTTATCTTGTGAAAGGGAAAATTTCCATGGTGAAACGTCACAAGGTAGATAAGGTGATATTAAAAGAGCATGACTTTTGTATATTCCGCGAAGGAGAAAATCTTGGCGCGTGGTATATAAAGGGGGAAAAAGAAAGCCAGATTGTGCTGGCACAGATTACGTGCAGAGAATAAATGTAAGAGTTATTAGGAAAGAGGGAGTTATATGCCAATTTTGCTGCCAGAAGACTATGAATATAAGCTTCCCAAAATGTATACGGTACATCAGCAGTTTTCCCATGATCATCTGGAAAATCCGGAAGTGGTTCTGAAGGAATCTCTTGTCCGTGAAGAAATCCGTTCTCTGGTAAAGCCGGGGATGAAGGTGGCAGTAGCAGTGGGAAGCCGGGGAATCACAGGGATTTCCCAAATTGTAAAAATAACAGTGGAGTATCTGAAGGAACTGGGTGCCAGTCCTTTTATTGTATCTGCCATGGGAAGCCACGGCGGCGGAACGAAGGAAGGGCAGAAAGAAGTTCTTGCAGGCTATGGAATTACAGAAGAAGCCATGAAAGTACCGGTGGTAACGGAAACAGATACGGTGGATCTTGGCGTCAGGAAAAATGGGAAGCATGTCTGGTTTGACAGTGCTGCGTATCATGCGGATCTGATTGTTCCGATCAACCGGGTTAAGCTGCACACGGATTTTGTAGGAGAATTACAGAGCGGCCTTTGTAAAATGCTGGTGATCGGTCTTGGAAACCAGAAGGGTTGTTCCGCTGCTCATGAAACGGATTTTAAGGAATTCTCAGAGATGCTGGAGGAGAGTGC
>CAVJRB010000007.1:9406-12812 GCA_963651655.1 bacterium
GTGGAAGAAATCGGAAAGGATGTTTCCGGAGCTGGATTTGACCCTAACATACTTGGCAGAAGTACCGTACGAAATGAATATCTGCTTCCTGTTCCTAGGTTTCAGCGAATGGTATTGCTTGATGTGACAGATGCTTCTCACGGAAATGCAATTGGGATTGGACTGTTCGATGTGATCACACAGCGGGCTTTTGAAAAAATGGATCGTGAAGCAACTTATGCCAATGCTCTTGCCTGCAAATGTATTCTGGATGCCAGGATTCCTATGGTTGCGAAAGACGAGGAAGAGGCAGTGAGGATTGCAGTGAAGTCCTGCCGTGGCCTGGACCTGGAGAATCTGCGCATTATTCGGATTAAAAATACGCTGGATCTGGAAGAAATTCAGGTTTCAGAGGCCATATATAGAGAGGAAAAGGGGGAGAAATGATGTCAGATACAATTTTACAGATGGTAAAGGAAAATATATTTGGCGTCTGGTTTCTGGCTGGTGCTGTGCTGGTTTTCTGGATGCAGGCCGGATTTGCCATGGTGGAGACCGGGTTTACCAGAGCCAAAAATGCAGGAAATATTCTGATGAAAAATCTTATGGATTTTTGCATTGGAACTGTGCTGTTTATTTTTATTGGATATTCGCTGTTGTCTGGAACGGATATAGGCGGATTTCTTGGTAGGCCGCAGCTGGCTATTTTCAGTTCTTATTCAGATTTTAACTGGTCTGATTTTGTATTTAATCTGGTCTTTTGTGCCACTACTGCGACAATCGTGTCGGGAGCTATGGCAGAGAGGACCAAATTTTTATCTTACTGTATTTATTCTGCCGTGATTTCAGGACTGATCTATCCAATTGAGGCACACTGGATCTGGGGCGGCGGCTGGCTGGCGGCAAAAGGCTTCCATGATTTTGCAGGCTCCTGTGCGATCCATATGGTTGGCGGAATCTGTGCATTTATCGGTGCGGCTATGCTTGGACCAAGAATTGGAAAGTATCCTAAGAACAAATGGGGAAAAATTGTTCGTGTAAATGCTTTTCCGGGACATAATCTTCCTATCGGCTGTCTTGGCGTGTTTATTTTGTGGATGGGCTGGTATGGATTTAACGGAGCGGCAGCAGGAAGTGTGGAACAGCTTGGCTCTATTTTCCTGACTACTACAGTAGCACCGGCAGTAGCAACCGTGGTATGCATGATTTTTACCTGGGTTCGATATGGAAAACCGGATGTTACTATATGTCTGAATGCTGCACTTGCCGGGCTGGTGGCAATTACAGCCCCCTGTGATTCGGTGGACTGCCTGGGGGCGCTGATTATCGGTGCAGTTTCCGGTCTTCTGGTTGTCTGGGGAGTCTGGTTCCTGGATCATAAGCTGCGTGTGGATGATCCGGTTGGAGCGGTAGCAGTACATATGCTGAATGGCATTTGGGGAACTCTGGCAGTGGGGCTTTTTGCTACGGATCATGTTCCTGGATATTCCATTGCGGATTCAGCTGGAAATACTATGACAGGTTTGTTCTACGGCGGTGGATTGAAGCTGTTTGGAATTCAGTTCCTGGGATTTATCAGTGTTGCTGCATATACGGCAGCTGCTATTGCGGTAACGTTTCTTCTTATTAAAATGACAGTTGGCCTGCGGGTTCCTGCGAAAGAGGAAATGGTAGGTCTTGACCAGGCGGAGCATGGCCTGGCAACTGCTTATGCCGGTTTTTCTGTTATGGATATCGACAATACTATGGAAATGACAATTAATGAACATACTGTTCTGAGCGTAGAAGATAAGGCAGATTACAGGAACGTAATGGGAAAAGGTATGGACGAATCTGACAGTGCCAGGGAGCAGGAAGAACAGGAAATTAAGGCTGCGGCAATTCCGGCAGTGAAGGTTTCTTCTTCAAAAGGTACGGGAATCCATGAAGTGATTATCATTGCCAGACTGGTGAAATTCGAAGAACTGAAAAAGGCGCTCAATGACCTTGGTGTTACGGGCATGACAGTTACGCAGGTAATGGGTTGCGGAATCCAGAAAGGTGCCAATGCGTATTACAGAGGCGTGGAAATGGATGCGTCCTTGCTTCCAAAAGTGAAAGTGGATGTGGTAGTAGGTGCCATTCCTGTAGATAAAGTTATCCAGGTAGTGCGTGATACATTGTATACAGGAAACATTGGAGACGGAAAGATTTTTGTATACGAAGTGGAAAGAGTAGTAAAAGTCAGAACCGGAGAGGAAAATATGGCTGCCTTGCAGGATGTGGAATAACAGTCACTGGAAAACTTTCTCTTGCTAAATTGTAAAAGTTTGCTAGAATATGTGTAAAGTATGAAAATTAAATTGACTTATGTGATTACAATTTACGAGAAAGCGTGCTCTTCGGAGCGAGGTGATTACCATGGTTACATTAAATGATTATTTATATTCAGGTGATACGGTTCTAAAGATTTTGCAGAAATATACGGAGGATCTGCGCAGGGAAGCGAAGGAGACTCATAATGAGGTAGATCTGATGCACAGCAATTTCCTGCTTCAGATTACAGAGCTTCTGGAGCATAACGACTTCCTGACTGCTCAGTCTCAGAAGATACGTGAATTTTATAAATATATGGCTCATGAATATCCGTTTCTGGCGTTTACTTTTAAGGGAAGGATTAAATCCCTGATTCGGGCGGAGGAGAAATTTAACGGATATATTGTGGAATATATTTACGATTATTACCGGGAAAATGGAACCTATCCGCCAGTATCTGAGCTGAAAAACAGGCTGAGCTGTTTCCGGGATTTTATTGCATACAGGATTGTGGTCTGTCTGCCAAGATGCCATCTGAAACCGGGGGAAGACCAGGAGCAGGCATCCATCCGCTATCTTTACAAGATCGCAAATGTGCTTCCGGGATTTCTGGAGGAGAGAGGCTTTACGGCAGAATCTGCCCAGGGCGTGAAGCTGAGTACATCTCCTTTGCTTGACGAGGAGGTGAAGCCATATTATAGAGATTATATTTGCGGAACCAGTGAATATGGTTATCAGTCCTTACATATTACTTTTTATGACAACAGCTCAAGGTCTTATATGGAAGTACAGCTGCGTACTCAGAAAATGGATGATATTGCGGAAATCGGCCCGGCGAACCATTTAGGCTACGAGAAGCGTCAGCAAAATGAACGAGCGAGAAGAGATGTGATCCCGGAAGGGGAATGCATCTATTTTGACGAAGCCTACGAGCGCGGCATGCGCCTCCTCCAGCTGGAGCTTGCCGACCTGGACGTAAACATGTTCTCCGCCGTCAACAACAGCCTCATCAACGACGGCTGCGGCCTGTTCCGCGGCAGACTGATCCTGCCCTATGAGCATTTGTCAAGGTTTCAGAATGATGTGATTGATTAAAAATAAGAGAAGCGAAAATCCTCTTTGCAGTTGCGGG
>CAVJRB010000007.1:12936-13571 GCA_963651655.1 bacterium
GTAAATGAGAGAAAGGGGGATAAAGTATAATTGTTTCCAATTATAACTTTCAAAAAGAAAAGGAGTAATTAAGTATGAATAACTTTAAAAAGTGGATGGCAATGTTTATGGCAGGAGTTACACTTCTGGGAAGCACAGGAGGAACAAGTACAGCAGTAATGGCTCTTGCAAATGAAGAACAGGAAAGAGTTTCTGTTGGTAATATTTATGTACAGAAAAATAGTCCGATGGAGAAAGTAATTAGAACGTATAGTGATGGTTCGTTTGTAACGGAGCCTGTAAAAGATATTTCTGCATATGCAACTAACCAAGTTTGTGATCATCCAGTAAGATATTTAGAAGCGCTTAGTACCCAAAATGATCTTCGAACTGTTGGAACGGAGAGTACTTGTTATAAGAAGCGGTTGGTTACAGTCAATAGATGTAAGAAGTGTAATCGTTATGGAATTAAGACTTACACTGTGTGGACTTATTGTCATAAACATTCTTACCCGTTGTTCAAAAAGACTTGTAGTGTTTGCAGATATACGAAAAAATAATAGTTAATGGAAAAGGAGATTGGAATGAAAAAACGAATATTATGGATAAGTATGATTGCATGTATGTTTATTGGAGTTGTTTCAGTGACAGCAAGC
>CAVJRB010000007.1:13581-14405 GCA_963651655.1 bacterium
GGATTTGAAATGCATGAATTTTTCAATTCGAAAGGTGAAACAGTAATATATCCGTTAGCAAAAACAAATTTGAATTCAGAAATGGATAATGATGGACCGCAGGATCGGGTGACGGTAGGGCAAATCATTCAAACGGAGGATGGATTGGAAAAGGTGATTGCTGTAGATGGACAGGGAAATTATGTGACAGAGATACTTGATGATTAAAATAAAGTGAGGGGAAGCGTGCCTTTTGGATTGGTACGGTTCCCTTTTCTGTTGTAAAATATAATAAATTTTTTTCTTATATGCGACCAATTACAATAAAATACGTTATATAAAGAAGTAAAGAGAGGAAATTATGAGATGGATGATGCACAAATTGTAAATTTATATTTAGCCAGAGATGAAAGTGCGATTACGGAGACAAAAAATAAGTATCAAAATATGTGCTTTTTGATTGCACATAACATTTTGTATAACCGGGAAGATTCGGAAGAATGTGTGAACGATACGTGGCTTTTTACATGGAATAGTATTCCTCCGAAAAGACCCTCTATATTAGCTGCTTTTGTCTCAAAGATTACGAGGAATACCGCAATTGACCGATATCGTAAAAGAAATGCACAAAAGAGAATGGATTCTCACATGGAAAATATTGCAGGAGAGGTAGAGAAGTTAGGAAGTGTAATTTCTTCGGAAATTGATGTGTATTTGCGAAGGAAAGAAATTGTAGGAATTTTTGATGAATTTTTGCATGGACTTTCTGAACGTGACAGGGATATTTTTATACGACGTTACTGGTACATGGATTCTATAAAGAAAATCGCAGACAGACACAAATG
>CAVJRB010000008.1:0-687 GCA_963651655.1 bacterium
ACTGGGCAGGTTGTGAACAATAACCAGTACAGCGAAAATTAAGTATCTGCTATATTGACGCAGGATGAACAAGTCAATATGGCAGATACCTAACTCTTTTCTATACATTCAATGTAATTTCCCGTCCGGTCCTTGTGTACTGGTAATAGCGCACGCCTGCGGCGTCCAGCATTCTCTTGGAAGCCAGCACAGAGGGCGTGCTTGCATATTTGTCGCAGTCGTAGACCAGCGTCTTGATTCCCGCCTGGATGATTGCCTTGGCACACTCATTGCACGGGAAAAGAGTCACATACATCTTGGCTCCCTCAAGGCTGCCGCCCCGGTAATTCAATATGGCATTCAGCTCACTATGGGTAACATACAGATATTTAGTGTCCAGAGGCTCGCCCTCTCTTGCCCACGGAAAGGCATCATCGGAACATCCCTTTGGAAATCCGTTGTATCCCATGGACAGGATCTTATTGTCCTCGCTGACAATACATGCCCCAACCTGTGAATTGGGGTCCTTGGAGCGCATGCCGGAAAGCATGGCAACCCCCATGAAATATTCATCCCAGGAAAGATATCCCTGTCGTTTCTGTCCTTTTTTATCCATACAGAATCCTCTTTTTCTATTGGTTTCTTACTGATCGATCAGTCCTCGATCATATTGATCCTTCTGATATGACGCTCATCATTGGAAAACGG
>CAVJRB010000008.1:697-2021 GCA_963651655.1 bacterium
CGGTTTGTATTTTCCATAGAAGCTCTCCTTCCTACTCGGTCTCGATCTGTGCGATTCTGCGAATGTGTCTCTCATCTCCGGAAAACGGAGTATTTAAAAATGTATCCACAATCTTAACAGCCAGTCCAGGACCTACCACACGTCCTCCAAGTGCAAGGATGTTGGCATCATTGTGAAGTCTTGTTGCCTCTGCGGTAAAGCAGTCTGTACATACAGCGGCACGGATTCCCTTGATTTTGTTGGCTGTAATAGAAATGCCGATTCCGGTTCCGCATACCAGGATTCCAAGATCACACTCGCCATCCAAAATGCCGTGTGCAACCTTCTTGGCATAAATCGGGTAATCGGTAGACTCGGTGCTGTGGCAGCCATAATCCTTGTACTCAATCTGTTTTTCCTCTAAATATTTGATGATCTCCTGTTTCAGCTCAAATCCGCCGTGGTCACTTCCTAATGCAACTCTCATTGGTTACTTCCCCCTACGTTTATTATTTTATGGCCGGCTGCTTTTAACAGTCGGTTCATAATTGCCTGTCCCATTTTGGGTGTATAAAAAGCCTCTGAATAAATCTTACTTACCTGACACTGGTCAAATTCCCTTAAAACCTCATACAGATTGTGGGCAATGGTTTCCTCTGCCGCTCTGCTTCCAATGCATTTCACAATTCCATCCGGGTACTTGGAAATGGTTTCCTCTGTGGCAATGATTCCTGACTGAAGACCGTTGTCAGCGTCCTCTTTCACAAACTGATTGATGGCTTTGATCACTTCTTCTGTGGGACCTTCCACAATGGCAAGGTCTGCCTTGGGCGCATAGTGTCTGTACTTCATGCCCGGGGCCTTGGGACGGATATTGCTGTCAGGCTTTGTCAGCCCCTTGTCCATGCGCACATCTCCAAGAACCTCCCGGAGCATTTCCAGGGAAATATATCCGGGACGAAGTACCACCGGAACCTCCTCTGTGAAATCTACGATAGTAGATTCCAGGCCGATTCCAACCGGGCCGCCGTCAATGATCATATCAATGGCATCCCCTAGATCTTCCTCCACATGCTGTGCCGTGGTAGGGCTTGGACGCCCGGAAGTATTGGCGCTTGGTGCTGCCACATATCCGCCGGATGCAAGGATCAAAGCTGCCGCAATGGGATCACTTGGAAAACGCACTGCAACGCTTTCCAGCCCGCCTGTTGTCTCAAGAGGAACCAGATCAGACTTCTCAAAAATCATGGTAAGGGGACCTGGCCAGAACTTTTCGGTCAGAATCTTCGCCTTCTCTGGAACGCTTTTTACAATGGGTGCAAGTGCTTCTATCTCTGCAATATGC
>CAVJRB010000009.1:0-2165 GCA_963651655.1 bacterium
ATATCAAAAAGTGGTATCCGAAGATTCACGCAGACATCTATCTGGAGAAGCCAAAGCCGGTATTCGGACATATTGCCTGCATGGATGAAGTGAAATATGAGGCAGGGGAAGAGAAGGAATATGATCTTTTTGTAACCTGCGACGTAAGTGCACTGGATCGTCTGGCTGTGGCAGGGGAGCATTTTGCCCATGCGAAAAAGACGGTCTGCATTGACCATCATATCAGCAATCCGGGCTTTGCAGATACCAATCATGTAAAGGGCGAGATCAGCTCCGCAAGTGAGGTACTGTACAGCCTTCTGGACAAAGAGAAGATCGACCTGGACATTGCAACTGCCATCTATACGGGAATGATCCACGATACAGGCGTATTCCAGTATTCTTCCACATCCCCGGACACCATGCGCATTGCAGGCGACCTGATGGCCAAGGGCGTGGATTTCTCCAACATTATCGACCAGTCCTTTTACCAGAAGAGCTATATCCAGAACCAGGTTATGGGACGTGTGCTGGCAGAGAGCATTATGCTTCTGGACGGCAAGTGCATTGTAGGCTACATGAAAATGCGTGATATGGAGTTCTATGGCGTACAGCCTGCTGACCTGGACGGAATCGTAAGCCAGCTTCGCCTGACAAAGGGCGTGGAAGTGGCAATGTTTATCTATGAGCATGCAAGCCAGCTGTTCAAGGTGTCACTTCGTTCCAATGGAAAAGTAGATGTAAGCAAGATCGCATCCTACTTTGGCGGCGGCGGACACATCAAGGCTGCAGGCTGCGACCTGGCTGGCTCTATGTATGATGTAATCAACAATATTTCAGAACAGATTGAAAAACAGCTTTTAGGACAGGATGAGTAATGGCAGAATTTCAGGGAATTATTGTAATTCATAAAGAAAAAGGCTTCACCTCTCACGATGTGGTTGCCAAGCTTCGGGGAATCCTTCACATGAAGAAGATCGGCCACACAGGCACCCTGGACCCGGACGCTACAGGCGTGCTTCCTGTGGCGCTGGGCAAGGGAACCAAGCTGGTGGATCTTCTCACAGATAAGGAGAAAACCTATGAGGCAGTGCTTCATCTTGGAATCACCACAGACACCCAGGATATGTCCGGGACAGTCCTTGAGGAAAAAGAAGTGTCTGTCACAGAGGAAGAAGTAAAAGAAGTACTAAGAAGCTTTGTGGGGGAACAGATGCAGGTTCCGCCGATGTACTCCGCCCTGAAGGTGGATGGAAAGAAGCTTTATGAGCTGGCAAGAGAGGGCAAAACCGTAGAACGAAAGGCCCGTCCGGTGTGCTTTTATGAGATCGAGCCGCTGGAATTAAACCTTCCTCTGGTAAAGATCAGGGTAACCTGCAGCAAGGGTACCTACATCCGCACCCTTTGCCATGATGTGGGCGAAAAGCTTGGCTGCGGCGGCTGCATGGAAGAGCTGCTCCGCACAAAGGTGGGCAGATTTTCACTGGAAGAAAGCTATACTCTTGGTGAAGTGGAAAAGGCAGTGGCAGATGGAACCATCCAGGACCTGATCTATCCGGTGGAACAGGTTCTGGCTGATTACCCTGCACTTTATGCGGATTCCTACGGGGACAGGCTTTTGTTAAACGGCAATCCGCTGTCTGAAAATCTGGTAAGTCCCCAGCACAAAGAGGGCTGGGTGCGCATGTATGCCAGTGATAAAACATTTACAGGTATTTTTCAGTGGGACAAGGGGAAAAAGAAATATTATCCGGTAAAGATGTTTTGACAGGAGAGATATATGGAATACCTGAAGATAGAGGGTGAGTTTCCAAAGCTTGCCAACTGTGCAGTAACAATGGGAAAATTTGACGGGATCCACCGCGGACACCGTAAGCTGGTAGAAAAGATCAAGGAGAGGAAAGCACTTGGGGAGCAGGCCGTTCTGTTTGCCATCGATGCTTCCAGCAACATGATCCTGACCAGCCAGGAGCGGGCTTCCCTTCTTGAAAAGCTTGGCGTGGATGTGCTGGTGGAGTGCCAGTTGGATGACAGGATCCGGCATATGAAGGCTGAGAATTTTATAAAAGAAATTCTGATGGGAGATCTGGGCGCCTCCTACGTGGTAGTGGGAGAGGACAATCGTTTCGGCTTTGAGCGGAAGGGTACCCCAAAGCTTCTGGAAGAATTTGGAAGTAAATATGGCT
>CAVJRB010000010.1:0-1636 GCA_963651655.1 bacterium
AATGCTGGCATTTGTGGTACTGTATAATCTGAACAACATCAATATCACAGAGCGTCAGAGGGAGCTTGCCACCTTGAAGGTGCTTGGATTCTACGACGGCGAGGTTTCCCAGTATGTGCTTCGGGAAAATGTGATCCTTACGGCGCTTGGAATTGTGTTTGGCGCTGTGTTTGGAATTCTGCTTCACAGATATGTGATCACCACTGTGGAGGTGGATGCGGTGATGTTCGGAAGAAACATAAAGCCCATCAGCTTTTTGTACAGTGGGATTCTGACCAGTATCTTTTCCATTGTGGTAAATGGAGTGATGCACTTTAAGCTGAAAACTATTGATATGGTAGAGTCACTGAAGAGCGTGGAATAAAGAGGTTTATTTACGCCCGTCTAAGCTGTTTTTGCGGCCTGGACGGGCGTAAATTGTGAAGTTTTTGAAATACGCTTGACAAGTGGAAAATTTGCAATTATAGTTATACTCATAAAAGAAGCGGCTTTTTTCGGCAATGTGCCAGGTGAACAAAGGGCCGCAGACAAAGGCATTGAAGAAGAGGAGTAGGCGCGTGTCCTCCCAGAGAGAAGTGTCCGGGGAGTTTCCCTGTGGTGGAAGACATTTCGAGATCCGCATCCGCTGAAGGTAGCTTCGGAGCCGGGAAACTGAATGAGTGGTAAGGAAATGGCAGGGATGGCTGTGTGCAGACAAAATGCTGCCAGAATTTTACTACAGTAAGTTTTCACGCAGTTCCTGCGTTATGGGAAAGAGATATGTGTATAGAAGCAAGCTATGGACGAATCTTTTGGGAAGCAGCATAGAAGAACGCCATGCCAGACTTTCACACATAACGAAGGTGGGACCGCGATAACTTCGCCCTTCACACAGATTGTGTGAGGGGCGTTATTTTTTAGGAGGAAAATCATGAGCAAAGAACTTGCAAAGACCTATGATCCTAAAGGGATTGAGGAACGTCTTTACCAGAAATGGATGGACAACGGATATTTTCATGCAAAAGTAAACCCTGACAAGAAACCATTTACTATTGTTATGCCGCCGCCAAACGTAACCGGCCAGCTGCATATGGGACATGCCTTAGATGAGACCATGCAGGACATCCTGATCCGTTTCAAGAGAATGCAGGGCTATGAGGCACTGTGGCAGCCGGGAACCGACCATGCAGCCATCGCTACAGAGGTTAAGGTTACCGAGAAACTAAAAAAAGAGGGCATCGACAAAGCTGAGATCGGCCGTGAGAAATTCCTGGAATATGCATGGGAGTGGAAAGAAGAGTACGGTGGAAAGATCATCAACCAGCTGAAGAAGCTTGGTGCTTCCGCAGACTGGGAGAGAGAGCGTTTCACCATGGATGAGGGCTGCTCCAAGGCTGTTCAGGAAGTTTTCATCAAATTATATGAAAAAGGATACATCTACAAGGGATCCCGTATCATCAACTGGTGTCCGGTATGCCAGACCTCCATTTCCGATGCAGAGGTTGAGCATGAGGATCAGGACGGATTTTTCTGGCACATCAACTATCCGGTTGTTGGAGAAGAGGGCAAATTCGTAGAAATCGCAACTACCCGTCCGGAGACACTTCTTGGAGATACTGCAGTTGCAGTAAACCCGGATGATGAGCGCTACAAAGAC
>CAVJRB010000010.1:1646-8034 GCA_963651655.1 bacterium
GGCAAAATGCTGAAGCTTCCTCTTACAGACAGAGAGATCCCGGTAATTGCAGACGAGTATGTTGACAAGGAATTCGGAACCGGATGCGTAAAGATCACTCCGGCGCATGACCCTAACGACTTTGAGGTTGGAAAGAGACACAACCTTCCGGAAATCAACATCATGAACGATGACGCTACCATCAATGAGCTTGGCGGAAAATACGCAGGCATGGACCGCTACGAGGCAAGAAAAGCCATGGTAGAGGATCTGGACAAGCTTGGACTTCTGGTTAAGGTAGTTCCTCACAATCACAGCGTTGGAACACATGACCGCTGCCATGCAACCGTAGAGCCGATGATCAAGCCACAGTGGTTTGTAAAGATGGACGAGATGGCAAAGGCTGCGATCAAGACTCTTGAGGATGGCGACCTGAAATTCGTTCCGGAGCGTTTTGACAAGACTTATCTTCACTGGCTGGAGAACATCCGTGACTGGTGTATTTCCCGTCAGCTGTGGTGGGGACACAGAATCCCCGCTTACTACTGCGATGAGTGCGGCGAGACCGTTGTTGCAAGAGAAATGCCGGAAAAATGCCCGAAATGCGGATGCACACATCTTCATCAGGATGAGGATACTCTGGACACCTGGTTCAGCTCTGCACTTTGGCCATTCTCCACACTTGGCTGGCCGGACAAGACACCGGAGCTGGAGTACTTCTACCCGACAGATGTGCTGGTAACCGGATATGATATTATTTTCTTCTGGGTTATCCGTATGGTATTTTCTGCGCTTGAGCAGACAGGCAAGACACCGTTCCATCATGTACTGATCCACGGTCTTGTAAGAGATTCCCAGGGCCGCAAGATGAGTAAATCTCTTGGAAACGGTATTGATCCTCTTGAAGTAATCGACAAGTACGGCGCAGATGCCCTTCGTCTTACCCTGATGACCGGAAATGCACCTGGAAATGACATGCGTTTCTACTGGGAGCGTGTAGAGTCCAGCCGTAACTTTGCAAATAAGATCTGGAATGCTTCCCGTTTCGTTCTGATGAACCTGGAAGGAAAGACGGTAACAGAGCCTGAGATCGCTTCTCTTTGCTATGAGGATAAGTGGATCCTTTCCAGACTGAACAATGTAATCAAAGAAGTAACCGACAACATGGAGAAATATGAGCTGGGTATTGCAGTTCAGAAAATCTATGACTTCCTGTGGGATGAGCTTTGCGACTGGTACATCGAGATCGCCAAGGTTCGTCTGTGGAAAGCAGAAGAAGATCCGAAGGCAGCAAACGAGGCTCTGTGGACACTTCGCACTGCACTGACTCAGGGACTGAAGCTTCTTCATCCGTTTATGCCGTTTATCACTGAGGAAATCTACTGCACTCTGCTCCCGGAAGAAGAGTCCATTATGATCTCTGACTGGCAGGTTTACAAGGACGAGTGGAATTCCCCGGAGGCTGAGCTTGCAATTGGAAGTTTCCAGGAGGTTGTAAGAGGCATCCGTAATACAAGAACCAGCATGAATGTTCCGCAGAACAGAAAGACGCATCTGATCATTGTTGGAAAAGATGACGCAATCTGCCAGATGTATGAGAACAGCAAGAAGTCTTTCGTAAATCTTGCTTTTGCAAAAGAAATCCATGTTCAGCAGGATAAGGAAGGAATTGGCGAGGACGCAGTTTCCGTTGTCGTTTCCAATGCTGTTGTTTACATGCCTCTTGAGGACCTTGTTGACAAGGAAAAAGAGCTTGAGAGACTGACTAAGGAGCAGGAGAGACTGACCAAGGAGATTGCCCGCTGCGAGGGTATGCTGAACAACCCGAACTTTGTGAATAAGGCTCCGGCTGCAAAGGTTGACGCAGAGAAGGAGAAACTTGCGAAGTACAAAGAGATGAAAGATAAGGTTGGCACACAGCTTGAGCAGCTTAAGAAATAAAAAGGAGAGTTTGGATGAAGCTGAGCAAATTTTGCAATAAGATTTCCCTGATTCTCCAGGCACTCTGGTGCGCAGTGCTCTATTTCATTATAGAGGCACTGTGCCGCCACTCTGTGGTGGAGGCCTGGAATTATATGACGGGAAAACCGTTGGTGTTTGCTTATAATACAGCGTTTATTTTTACCACAATGCTGATCGTGTATCTGTTTCACAGGCGTGTTTTCTGGCGTGTGGTAGTTTCGGTTTTCTGGCTGTTTCTGGGAATTGTAAACTGTATTTTGCTGATGAACCGTGTGACGCCGTTTACAGGACCGGATCTGCATATGCTTACAGATGGTATTGCCATCATGCAGAAGTATCTTCCGTTTTACGGTGTGGTGGCCGGATGTATTATTATCGGGCTTGTGCTTTTTGCGCTTCTGATCCTGTTTATCAAGGGACCGAAGTATCAGCAGAAGATTAAGTACCGTTATGTGATTCCGTTAATTGCGGTTGGAGTTGTGGCTTTTGGCGGCGTGACCCAGCTGGCTCTTGAGAAAAGGGTGCTGTCCAATTATTTTGGAAACATTGCCTTTGCTTATGAGGATTATGGCTATCCGTACTGTCTGGCAACTACTATTTTTAACACAGGTATCAGCCAGCCAAGGGATTATTCAGAAGAGGAAATTGAGCGGATCGAGAAGACGGAATCTAATCTTCCAGAGACCAAGGAAGATGGGAAAAGACCGAATATCCTGTTTTTGCAGCTGGAATCTTTCTTTGATCCTACTTTAGTAAATTATCTGGAGATTTCTGAGGATCCGATCCCGAACTTCAGGAAGCTGATGCAGGAGTATTCTTCCGGGTATTACAAGGTGCCTTCTGTTGGTGCGGGTACTGCGAATACGGAGTTTGAGACTATTACGGGAATGAGCCTTCATTATTTTGGCCCCGGGGAGTATCCTTATAAGAGTATTCTCAAGGAGACTACCTGTGAGAGTGTGCCTTATGTGCTGAAAAATCTTGGGTATTCTACTCATGCGGTACATAATAACGAGGCGAATTTCTATGGCAGACGGTCTGTTTTCCCGAACCTGGGATTTGATACCTTTACTTCTGAGGAGTATATGGAGAATGAGAATCTGCAGAATCCCCTTGGATGGGTGAAGGACAGTGTGCTGACAGATGAGATTCTGAAGTGTCTGGATTCGACAGAGGGTCCGGATTATGTGTATACCATTTCCGTGCAGGGGCATGGAGATTACCCAAGCGAGCCGATCCTGGATAATCCGACCATTACAGTTTCCGGTTCTCCTACAGAGGAGCAGGACTGTAAGTGGGAGTATTATGTGAATCAGATTCATGAGATGGATCAGTTTGTGAAGGAGCTGACGGATGCTCTGGCGGATTATCCGGAGGATGTGATCCTGGTGATGTATGGGGATCATTTGCCGACCATGGGTCTTACAGTTGAGGATCTTGAGAATAAGTATCTGTTCCAGACGGAGTATGTGATCTGGGATAATATGGGACTGACCAAGAAGGATGAGAATCTGGCTTCTTACCAGATCGCGGCGGAGGTGCTGGATCGGGTCGGAATTCATGAGGGTACCATTATGAAGTATCATCAGGCGAGAAGGAATACCAAGAATTATCAGGTGGATCTGGAGACGCTGCAGTATGATGTGCTTTATGGCAAGAGATATGCTTATGGCGGAGAGAATCCGTTTGCGCGGACGAAGATGAAGATGGGGCTTTATGATGTGACCCTTGATTCGATCAGGCTTGTGTCGGATTCGGATTGGACTTATTATATTCAGGGTACGAATTTTACGCCGTCCAGTCAGGTGAAGCTGAATGGGGAGTGGTATGATACGGCGTATGTGAGTCCGACGATGCTGGTGATTTCAGGAACGGAGCTGTCGGATTTTGACAGGCTGGCGGTTGTGCAGAGGAGCAACAGTTCGACTAGGAAGGCTCTTAGCAAGAGCTTTGACAGGGCGGTTTATGCACTTTATGACAGTGAGTGGAAAATCGCTTCCCAGTAGGGTGCCCGGTTCCATCGTGCCTAATCTGGGGGCGGTGCGCAGAACCCGAAAAATCTAAGACGGCAGAATTTTGCTAAAACCGAAGAAAGGAGAGGACAAACTCGCTCCGTTGGAGCTCAGACAGTGTCCTCTCCTTTCTTCAACGCAAAATCCTGCCGCCTAAGATTTTTTCGGAACCTGTGCAATGCCCCCAGACCAGGCACGATGGAACCGGACACTTCGCAGGCGGGAGGCTGAGAAAAGAAGTGGATTATACCGGGAGGGTGTGAGGTGCCGGCCGCTGGGCGGCCATCCACCGCGGTAGGATATGAAAATATAAGAGGAGGTATTGGTATGGCGGAAGTGAGATATGCAGATATTGCAGGTGTGGATAAGAGGGTGTCCAGGATTTTTTATGGGACGGCAAGTAAAGAGATGTCTATGGGAAAGAATGTGAATGACCTTTTGGATTCTGTTTTTGAGATGGGGATAAATGCTTTTGATACGGCCAGGGGCTATGGAATGGCGGAAAAGTCGCTGGGAAGATGGCTGAAGGACAGTGGGAAAAGGGAGCAGTGCGTGGTTTTGACGAAGGGGTGCAATGTTGATCTCTTTGGGAAGAATCATGTGAACCGGAAGGTAATCGTGTCGGAGCTGGAGAAGTCGCTGAAAATGCTGGGCGTTGATTATGTGGATATTTATCTGCTTCATCGTGATGATCCGGCTGTGCCGGCTGGGGAGCTTGTGGAGATTTTGAACGAGCTTCAGAAAGAGGGAAAATTTAAATGTTTTGGTGTGAGCAACTGGACCAGGGAGAGGATTGCAGAGGCAAATGATTATGCGGCAAGGAAGGGACTGAATCCGATTCGGGTGTCCAGCCCTAATTTTGGACTTGCAGAGCAGATCTGCGATCCGTGGGGAGGCGGCTGTGTGACGATTTCAGGACCGGAGAATGAGGGAGTGCGGCAGTGGTATGCGGATAATCAGATGCCGGTGCTGGCGTATTCAAGTCTTGGAAGAGGCTTTTTCTCCGGCAGATTTAAGAGCAATGACAGGAAGGAAGCAAAAAAGGTTCTGGACGCCAATGCGCAGAAGGGCTATTTGTGTGAGGCCAATATGGAACGGCTTCGCAGAGCGGAGATTCTGGCAGCAGAAAAAGGCGTTACCGTACCGCAGATCGCCATGGCATATATTTTTAACCAGAAATTGAATACATTCGCAATTGTCAGTACGTCGAATGCTTCAAGAATGGAAAAGAACGTGGAAGCCCTGAGCCTGGAACTTACAGAACCAGAATGTGCATGGCTGGATCTGAGAGGGAATGCGGCAGGAAAATAAGAGACTTTGTATTCCCTCTCAGACTACAATTTAAAAACTCAATGCACTTTCTTCGGTTGGGCCCCAGAAGCCGTTATCTATGTATCCGGCGGGAAGGGCATCTGGGATTTTGAAGGTGGATTGTAGGGTGTAAATCTGTTGGTTTTGGGAACTGATGTACATGCCGTGAACCATTTCAAAGACATGATAAGCCATTTCCATGCTTGCGCGGTGAGGACGGTTCTGACGAATGGCCCAGGCCATTTCAGCTGCTCCTACGCCGCGGGAATTTTCACTGTATCCGTGAGTGAATGGAAATTGTACTGGCTCTGCAAAGGGTTTCTGAAGGTATACAGGGCTTCCGAAAACATTTGGATCTCCCATAAGCAGAATTCCATCTGTTCCGTAGATTTCCAGATGAGTCTGCTCATTGATAATAGATTCTGAGTTGAAGTGTACGGTGCAGAGTACACCTGATTCATACTCCACAAGTGCAGTCCTGATATTGTCAGCTTCTACATGAACAGGTTCTTGGAACCAGGGTTTATCTACCCGTTTTCCAACTCTGTCAGGGTTAAATCTTTTGCTGAAAGCGGTAATGCGTTTGGCTGGACCCAGGATAGAAGCAAGTGCTGTGAGATAATATCCGCCCATGTCAAAGGGAAGGGTACCGCCTTTGCAGTTCATATGAGGAAGCAGGTCAGCAAAAATATCTGAATTTCGATTCAACGATACCACTGCTGATAATGGAGTACCGATCAGCCCTTTTTCTACAATATATTTAGAAGTTTGTATACTGCTTCCAAGGAAAGTATCCGGAGCTGCTCCGAGACGCACTTTATTTCTTTTTGCTAGTTCTAATAATTCTTTTCCTTCTGCAAGTTCAACAGCTATCATTTTTTCAGTGAATACGTGCTTTCCATGTTCGAGAGCCTGTTTGGTAACCTGGTAATGGGCAGCAGGGGCTGTAAGGTTGAGGATCATTTCGATTGATGGATCATTCAGGATCTCTTCATAGGACAGGGCTTTGATGTTATATGCTGCCGCTGTCTGCTCTGCTCTTTGGGCTGAGCGGTTGGAACAGGCGACAAGATCAATGATCTTAAACTTATTCTGCAGATTTGGAATGTAGGTATTGCTGATCA
>CAVJRB010000011.1:0-1660 GCA_963651655.1 bacterium
TCCTAAGATTATATCTTATTAGGTCGGGGTGTTACAACTATAGTTTACCACAACACTCCTGCCGCTACTAGAATCAACGGATTGGCAAGAAGTGTTGACATTAATCCAGAAAAGGCAGAACTTAAAGAAACTGTAGAGCTTGTCAGTACACCTTCTGCACTTGCAAGTCCCATGGCTGATACAGTAGCATTCGCTTGAGCCTGGGTCATTCCTTGATTCATAAGAACGGCTACTCTTTGTGCATCTGACAGCGCTGTGCTTGATAACACCAGTTTTGTCTGGGATTCTGAAAGACCCTTGGTGTAATTCATCAGATTCTCCAGGTTATTGTTATCGAAAATCCCGATTCCTTCATATTTTTTCACAAGCCTTAACGCATTGGACAAATTGGAAAACTCTCTGGTCGCACTATTCGCCATTGATACGATTTGAGAAATTGCATATGCGGCACCAGCTGTTCCCAATCCTGCTAATGCTCCTTTGAGTAATCCTGTCTTTTCTGTGAAATCAACTACTGCTTTGCTTCCATCCAGAAATCCAGCATATAAATCCCGGGAAATCACACTGGATGATAAAGATTCAAGGGAAGCTTTCAACGAATTGGTCTTTGCTTCTAGTCCCTCAAGATAAAGGTCAAACTTTTGCTCACCGCTTCCCTCCGAGTTAGCAGCAACATCTGTATACTTCTGAACTCTGTCGTAGTTCTCCATGAGTACACGGAACTGGTTCTGCATTCTAGATCCACCAAAAGAAATCGCAATGGCGTTCTGCTGTGCCTGGTTTAATGTGTCCCATTTTGCGGCAAGAGCATCCAATACATCTGAAGCATTGTTATATTCTGTCATGGTCTTTCTGAGGTTAATTCCTACATTAGCAAGTGTAGTCTCTACATCTGACAGCTTTTCTGTAGTTCCATCTTCATCTACCAGTTCAAGCTTTCCTGCCTTAATATTTGTCATTCTTGTAAGAATAGACTTCATAGCAGTTCCTACCGTACTCATACTTTGCTGTGTAACTTCACCAATAGTTGCCACATAGCCCAACAGACGGTCCATAGAAATTCCTGCCTGATCCGCTGTAACTGCAACACGAGACATAGCTTCAGCTAGTCCAGCAGAATCTGTAGCCGAAACCAAATCGACAGATGAAATTTTATCAACGACCGACTGTGCAGCTTCCGCCTGTAACTTATAACCATTCAAACTTGCGGTAAGATACTTGGTAGCATCTTCTGAGGACATGTCGCCAACTTTAGACAGAATCGTGGAAGACTTCACAAGATTATTTACTTCTTCTATACTCTTTCCCTGTCTTAACCAGGCATCCGCACCCTCGCTGACTTGTGTCGTTATTGCGCCCAAATCCTTTGCCAGCGAATTATAATCATCCATCATACTATGTACAACAGAATAACTCTCACCCGTAGCTAACTGAAGAGCTACCGTGGCGTCATCCAGTTCTTTTACTGTACTCACGGCATCTTTTGCAGCATCACCTACTTTGTAAATAGCATCCGTAAGCAGATTAGCAGCTGTAAAGGTGCTAAAAGCATCATTCAACGTACTACCGAAACTCTGGAAGATGCTCTGCCCTTCCGCCCCGGCTACGTTAAGATTATTAAGGATTTTCTGAATCTCTGCCATGCCAGAAGCATCTACAG
>CAVJRB010000011.1:1670-2393 GCA_963651655.1 bacterium
GTAGGCGCCTCAGCAACACCACTTACTGCATTGTCAACAGCATTCTTTACGCTATCTGTATTAACCTTTAGATTAATTTCAACATCCGTGATCTTATCTACGGCTTCCTGAAGATCAGCTGCTATCTGTTCAGAATCAATCTTAAACTTAATAGGAAGCTCCACATCTTTCAGCGCAGATTCCAGATCAGATTCCAAGCTCTGCTTATTAACCTGGATATCCACCTGAACAGGTTCATCCCCAGTGGCAAGCTGACTAATAGCAGACTTCATCTGACGAAGTAATTCCTCGTCATTGATTTTCACATTAACCTGAACAGCATCTTCTGATCCAGTCACAGATTGGATAGCATTTCTAATATCAGACACAATCTTTTCTGTGTTAATATCCACATCAAGATCAAATGTATTTTTCGTTCCTTCGGCAGCTATGCTGATATTCTGTTGTAGCTTTTCTCTGATCTGATTAGCCATGGAAATAACCTGGTCGTAAGCATCCGCCTTAGTCCCAGCAAGCTGATCCGGTGTCATATTCTCCACAGAGATAACCTGTGTCATATCCTGTCTCGCCTGAGCTAATACCTCAAAAGCCCTTTTGATCTGATCCGCTTGATTTGTAATGTTATCCGCAAAATGCTCCGGGAACGTATTTACCATCTCACCCCAAAGTGTTGTGGTAAACTATAGTTGTAACACCCCGACCTAATAAGATATAATCTTAGGA
>CAVJRB010000012.1:0-8870 GCA_963651655.1 bacterium
CGGCAGCGTCAAAAAACTGGCGCAGCGCATACTGGAAATTGCTGTCCTCCACCTGCTTGGTGCGAAGGCGCACAAAACGCTCCAGCTTATCCATGTATTCCTGCTCTGTGATGGACCCCTCTGCCACATAGGTAAGGCCTTTTTCCCAGCTGGCGGTCAGCTCCGGGTTGAGAAGCTGGCGGATGGAACAGTTCACCACATCATAGATCATTTCCCCCTGAAGAGTAGGCGTGATCACCTGGGTCTTCTTATTCAGGGAAAGGTATTTAATGTTAAACAGCTTCTTCAGGATTTCCGCCCTGGTGGCACTGGTGCCGATTCCGCTTCCCTTGATCTGGGAGCGCAGGTCCTCGTCCTCGATCAGCTGTCCGGCATTTTCCATAGCCAGGATCATGGAACCGGAATTATAACGCTTGGGCGGGGAAGTCTCTCCCTCTTTGATACCCAGACCGTTTACGTTCAGTATATCACCCTTCTTCAGTTTCTGCAATGCAGCTAACAAAGCTTCGTCACAGGAAACCTCCTCGCCTTCTCCCTCAGAGGCTTTGCCTGCATCTGTAGCCGTTTTTTTCGCAAAGGAATTGGCGGCGATCTTCAGATAGCCTTCGCTTAACAATACCTTGAAGGAAGAAAAGAAGGATTCATTCTGGATCTTTGTCACAAGGCTTACCTTCTGGTAAACAGCAGGTGGATAAAAAATACTTAAGAAACGTCTCACAATGGTCTCATACACCCGCTGGGCCGTCAGGGAAAGTCCCTTCAGGGCGCCAAATCCCTGGCCGGTGGGAATGATGGCATAGTGGTCTGTAATCTGTTTGTCATTGGTGTAGCGGGTTTTGGCGATGTTCTTGTAGGTGCCAAGTTCCAGGGCTCCCTGGGCGGCTTCTCCTGCCTGGGGGTAGCTGCGAAGCCCGGAAATATTCTTATAAATCTCCTTGGCTACAGCTGTGGATAAAACCCTGGCATCGGTTCTTGGGTAAGTCACCAGCTTTTTCTCGTACAGATCCTGCACAATGGAAAGGGTCTCATCCGGGCTGATCTTAAACAGCTTGGAGCATACATTCTGAAGCTCTGCCAGGTTGAATAACAGCGGCGGATTCTTATTTTCTTTCTTTCTCTCCACCTTTTCCACGGTACAGACAAGGGGCTGTCCCGTGCTTAATTCCTGAATCAGCCTTTCGGCGTCTTCCTTTTTCTTAAAGCCATTCTCTTTATATAAAACGGGGGACTGGAAATAACGGCTGCCTTCTACGGCTCTCCACTCTCCCTCAAAGCTTTCTCCCTCAAGAGCAATGCTGCTCATGACTCTGTAAAAAGGGGTTTTCACAAATGCGCGGATCTCGCGTTCCCGGCGCACCACCATTCCAAGGACGCAGGTCATAACGCGGCCTACGGAAATTGCCTGGTATTTGCCCCCAAGGTAATTGGTTACGCTGTTTCCATAGCGTAAGGTCAGAACACGGGAAAAATTAATTCCCATAAGATAATCTTCTTTTGCCCGAAGATAAGCGGCTGCGGCAAGGTTGTCATACTCAGAGATGTCCTTTGCCTCACGGATGCCTCGAAGAATTTCCTCTTCTGTCTGGGAGTCGATCCACACACGCTTCTGTGTTTTGTTCTTCACTCCCGCCATCTGTGCCACCAGGCGGTAGATGTATTCTCCCTCACGCCCGGAGTCTGTACACACATAAATGGTATCAATATCTGGTCGGTTCAGAAGCCCTTTGACGATCTGGAACTGTTTTTCCACTCCGGGAATCACTTCATACTTAAAATCACGCGGCAAAAAAGGCAGGGTATCTAAACTCCACCTTTTATACTTCATATCATATTTCTCGGGATAACTCATGGTGACCAGGTGTCCAACACACCAGGTCACCACGCAGGTATCAGATTCCAGATAACCATCCCGTCTTTGTCCGCCGGATTTCAAAGCTTTCGCAAATTCCTGAGCCACGCTGGGCTTCTCTGCTATGTATAAAGCTTTTGACATATTATTTATCTGCACTCATCTTTCTTAATGGCCATGCCAGCAGAATAGCTCCTCCCACCATGTTTCCAATGGTGACGATCAGCATGCTCTTCAGCATGAGACCTACGGAAACGCCGTCTACCAGGTTCAGGCTTATTACGAAAATTCCCATATTTGCAATGCAGTGCTCAAATCCGCTGAAAACGAATGCGGAAATACACATTACGATCATAAGGAATTTACCGGTTTCACTTTTCAGTTTGATTCCGCAGAGCACACCGAGACATACGAAGAAATTACAAAGTACTGCCCGGAAAAACATCTGACCCATTGGGATGGTCAGCTTGTTGTTGATAAAGCCTGCGAAATAGTCGCCAGTGCCGGATGCTCCTGCCCATACAAAAAACAGGGCAAACAGTGCACATCCAACAAAGTTGCCAAGGTAGCTTACCAGCCATACCTTGCCTGCATCCCCCCAGGATACGCTCTTGTCATAGGCGCCAAATGCCATTACCAGGTTGTTGCCTGTGAACAGTTCTCCGCCAACTAAGCTAATCAGAAGAACCGCGATGGAAAATACCAGTGCCCCCAGGAATTTCCCCCATGCCGGATCGGATCCTGAGAATACGCTTCCGATTACGTTGCTGTAAATAACGGCGACATCAATAAAGAAGCCGGCCATTACAGCCCGAAGGAAATACTTCAGGAAACTGGTGTTCAGCAGACCGATCTTGTTTTTGGCTGCATTTGAGACTTTTTGTACATCTTCATAATTCATAAAAAACACCTCCGCTTTGTTTTTTCTCATTATAGCACTTTGGTATATTATTCACAATACATAATGATAAAAATTTATCAATTAGGTGTTATTTCACAAATATCAGATGCTTTTTTTGTAAATCTGTCACGGTTCCGATCATGGCACAGGGAAGAGACAGGGTGGACAGTCTCTGGATTGCCATCCTGGCATCGGCAGGATCTACGCTAAGAAGAAGGCCGCCTGAGGTCTGCGGGTCGAAGACAAGGTCTTCGCGGGCTGCAAGCTCTCCCTCACCGCCTGAATCCTTCCAGGCAAATTCACATTCCTCTCCTGCGAATTCCCGGTTGCGGTACGCCCCCGCGGGAATCAGGCCCATAGACGCGTAATCAAGGGCGCCTGTCAGAACCGGAAGGGCACTAAGGGAAATGGACAGGGTCCGTCCGCTTCCTTTTGCCATTTCCAGGGCATGTCCTGCAAGGCCGAAGCCAGTCACATCTGTGCAGGCGTGGATCTTCAGGTCTGCCACCTGGTCTCTTGCGTATTTATTCAGAGTTGTCATCACAGAAGCCACATAGGCAGCTTCCTCCTCGGACGCCATCTCTCCTTTCACTGCAGTGGAAAGGATTCCGGTTCCAAGAGGCTTGGTCAGGATCAGCACGTCGCCTGTCTGGGCTCCCACATTTTTCCACATGGAAGCGGGATTGACAAAGCCAGTGACGCAAAGACCGTATTTGGGCTCCTCATCCTGAATGGTGTGTCCTCCTGCAAGGGTGGCTCCTGCTTCTAAAACCTTGTCTGCTCCGCCTCTTAAGATCTCTCCTAAGATTTCCGGATCCAGGCAGTTTGGAAATGCCGCAATGTTCAGGGCAAGCTTTGGCTCACCGCCCATGGCGTACACATCACTTAATGCATTGGCTGCTGCAATCTGCCCGAAGGTATAAGGATCATCCACGATCGGCGTGAAGAAATCTACTGTCTGGATCATGGCCAGCTCATCGGAGATGCGGTATACAGCAGCGTCGTCGGAAGATTCGGTTCCCACAAGTAAATTTGGATCATAAAATTTCGGCAGCTTACCCAGAACCTGGGCAAGGGTCCCCGGACCAACTTTCGCCGCTCAGCCGGATGTATGAGAATACTGGGTGAGACGGATTCGCTCTCTGTCGCTCATGGATTCACCTCCCTGATTTATTTTCTAAATTTAGGATGCCTGTGGCATCGTGCTATCCATTTTAACATGAAACCAGGATTTCGTAAACGGGAAAATAAAAAGGAGAATGCCACCGCTTCCGATCACATTCTCCTGATTTTCTTATATCATTTCACCGGCTTCTTATTTCGCCTGGATATATCCCTGAGCCTTCAGTGTCTCAGCACAGAGAACAGCACCGCCAGCGGCACCTCTTACTGTATTGTGGGAAAGTCCGATGAATTTCCAGTCATATACAGTATCCTCGCGAAGTCTTCCGATGGAAACGCCCATTCCGTTCTCGAAGTTTACATCCTCTGTAACCTGTGGACGGTTGTCCTCCTCAAGGTACTGGATAAACTGCTTCGGTGCGCTTGGAAGGTTCAGCTCCTGGGGAACACCCTTGAACTCAACAAGTGCTTTTACCAGCTGCTCTTTGGTAGGTTTCTTTCTGAATTTCACAAATGCAGCTGCTGTATGGCCGTTCAGGATCGGCACACGAACGCACTGGCAGGTGATAACCGGCTCTTTTGCAGGAACGATTACGCCGTCCTCAACTTTACCCCAGATACGAAGAGGCTCTTTCTCGCTCTTCTCTTCCTCGCCGCCGATGTACGGGATGATATTGTGCTCCATTTCCGACCAGTCTTTGAATGTTTTGCCGGCTCCGGAAATTGCCTGGTATGTAGTGGCAACGACTTCATACGGCTCAAATTCTTTCCATGCAGTAAGTGCAGGTGCGTAGCTCTGGATGGAGCAGTTTGGTTTTACTGCGATGAAGCCGCGCTTTGTTCCAAGACGCTCTTTCTGATATTTGATCACCTCGAAATGCTCCGGGTTGATTTCCGGAATTACCATCGGCACATCCGGTGTCCATCTGTGAGCACTGTTGTTGGAAACAACCGGTGTCTCTGTCTTTGCGTATGCTTCCTCGATGGCTTTGATCTCGTCCTTGGACATATCTACAGCAGAGAATACAAAATCTACAGTGGATGCAACCTTCTCTACTTCATTTACGTTCATAACTACAAGCTTCTTAACAGCCTCCGGCATTGGGGTATCCATTTTCCATCTGCCGCCTACAGCTTCCTCGTAGGTCTTGCCTGCGCTTCTTGGGCTGGCTGCAACAGTAACAACCTCAAACCACGGATGATTCTCTAACAGGGAAATAAATCTCTGTCCTACCATTCCGGTAGCACCTAAAATACCGACTCTAAGCTTTTCACTCATAATATTCTCTCCTCATTCTTTCCTCTGCGTACATGTGTATTTCTATGACATACTATACCATGTGTGAGAAAAATGCAAGTACTTTCTTCAATTTCATTAAATTAAAGTGCTAAAAAACGAAATTTATTGTTTCTGCAAGCTATTTTCCCATGACAGGAATGGCATAACTGCTGAATTTCCTAATTTTCTTCCAGGTATTTCTTATTGCCTGCGATAACCTTCTCCATCACGTCCGGTCCCGGCGCGCCAAGGGTGGTACGCTTCTCCACGCAGGTCTTCATGCTGATTGCCTCGTAAATATCCTGCTCAAATACCGGGCTGATCTCCTTGTACTCCTCAAGGGACAGCTCATCCAGGGAAATTCCCTTGTCAATGCACTTAAGTACCAGCTGGCCTACGATTCCGTGTGCGTCGCGGAACGGAACACCATGATTTACCAGATAGTCTGCCGCGTCTGTGGCATTGGTGAAGCCGTTCTTTGCGCTGGCTTCCATGTTTGCCTTGTTAAACTGCATGGTGGATACCATTCCGGTAAACAGAGCCAGACAGCCCTTTACGGTATCAATTGCATCAAAGGTCAGTTCTTTGTCTTCCTGCATATCTTTATTGTATGCAAGGGGGATGCCCTTCATAGTGGTAAGCATGGAAGTCAGGGCGCCATAGACACGGCCTGTCTTTCCTCTTACCAGCTCTGCAATATCCGGGTTCTTCTTCTGAGGCATAATGCTGCTTCCGGTGCTGTACGCGTCATCAATTTCCACGAAGCGGTATTCATTGGAATTCCACAGAATGATCTCCTCGGAAAAACGGCTGAGGTGCATCATAATAGTAGAAAGCGCGGATAACAGCTCGATCACGTAATCTCTGTCAGATACGGAATCCATGCTGTTTCTGGTTGGCTCGTCAAAGTCCAGAAGCTGGGCTGTATATTCTCTGTCAAGAGGATAGGTGGTTCCTGCAAGGGCACCTGCACCAAGAGGACAGGTGTTCATTCTTCTGCGGATGTCAAAAAGACGTCCTCTGTCACGGCGGAACATCTCAAAATATGCGCCTACATGATGTGCCAGGGTAACCGGCTGTGCTTTCTGCAGATGGGTAAAGCCTGGCATATAGGTATGCACGTTCTCTTCCATAATTTTCTGAAGGGCCTCAAGAAGGGCTTTCACTTCCTGGTCAATGGCATCGATCTCATCGCGCACATAAAGCTTCATATCCAGTGCCACCTGGTCGTTTCGGCTTCTTCCTGTGTGAAGTTTCTTGCCAGGATCTCCAATACGGTCGATCAGGTTGGCCTCCACAAAGCTGTGGATATCCTCGTACTCAGATGTGATCGCAAGCTTTCCTGCCTTTACATCCGCAAGGATTCCCTCAAGTCCCTCCAGGATCTGTTCTCTCTCTTCTTCCGTCAGAATGCCCTGTTTGGCAAGCATTTTTACATGTGCCTTGCTGCCGCGGATATCCTGCTCATAAAATTTCTGATCAAATGAAATGGACGCATTGAAATTGTAAACCAGTTTGTCGGTTTCCTTTGTGAAACGTCCGCCCCAAAGCTGTGCCATATATTTTTCCTCATTTCTTTCTAACTTTACTGCATTCAAGTGTTAGTTTAACACACTTTCTCCTAATTGCAAAGGGAATTTTCCTGTTCTTCCCTTTGTCTCTGCTTTTCCATGCTTTCCCGTTTGGAAAATACGCAGCCGCAGTAATTCTGCCTGTACAGCCCGTATTCGTGGGAGAGCTCGATGGAACGCTTGTAGCCGTTTTTCTTCTTGAAGTCGGAGGGCAGGTGCTCCACCTTGTAGATCTGGGACAGTTCCTGTCCGATCTCGTTGATTTTTCCTGCATTTTTCAGGGGGCTGATGGAAAGGGTGGTGGTAAAATAATCATAGCCGCCCTCTTTCGCCAGTCTGGCTGCCTCTTCCATACGAAGGCGGTAGCACTTAAAACACCGCTCGCCCCCTTCCGGCACATCCTCAAGCCCCCTCGCCATCTCATAGAAATCCTCTGGCTTATACTCCCCTTCCACCAGGGTCACAGGATGAAGAAACTCCATCTCGCTGATCAGCCTGCGGATCTCTGCCACCCTTTTTTCGTATTCCTCTTTCGGGGAAATGTTGGGATTATAAAAAAACACCGTAACAGAAAAAAACCTGGAAAGATATTCCAGGACATAACTGCTGCAGGGTGCGCAGCAGGCGTGAAGGAAAAGCCGCGGGACTTTCCCCTCCTTTTGCTGCTGTTCAATTAATTTTTCAAGCTCTTTTTGGTAATTTACATTTGCCAATTCTCTCACCCATTCTTACAATTGTTTCGTAACCGTTCTCTGAATTCTCCACAAGATCCGCATCCAGTCTTACCTTTCCATGCTGGACAAGCAGTACAATGGTGGAACCGCCGAATTCAAAATAACCTTTTTCCTCGCCTTTTTTTACCTGGCAGGCTTCCGGATGCAGGTTGGTGATCTTTCCTACCATCATGGCTCCCACTTCCATCAGCACAAGCGTGCCGAACTGCCCCGTCTTTAACAGGCAGTACTCCCGGGTGTTCTCATGGTAAATGGGATACACCTCATTGGCTGCCGGGTTCACCGTGTGGAAAACACCGGGAATCTTCACTGCCTGTGATTTCATTCCGTCTGCCGGATAACAGTAATGATGATAATCGTCTACAGTCAGGCGAAGGATCAGGGCATAGCCGCCAAGATACCGCTCTGCCAGCTTCTTATTGCCAAGAAGCCGCTCCAGAGTGTAGGGAGTATCTTTAATGAAAAACCGGGAATCACTTCCGATCCGGCTGACTGTCACCTTGCCATCACAGGGACTAACCAGCACGCTTTCGTCCTCTGTAACCGGGCGCTGGCCATCTTTCAGCCTTCTGGTGAAAAAGTCATTATAGGAGCGGAAGCTGTCTCTGGTGCACACAGACAGATCAATTCCGTTTCGCTGTACAAATCCCGGCACCATTCCGGCAGAAAGCCTGGTATTTAAAAACCAGCCGCCCAGCTTTGTCACAAAGGGCTGCACCAGGATCCGAAGACAAAGCCGTCCGCCCCAGTCGTTGTAAAGGTGGCGGAGGAATTTGTCCTGCTCATTCTCTTCTATGGTAATGTTGCCTTTTCTGTCTATATACTTCATAGGTACCTCCCAAACTTCTCTGAAATCAGCTGGTTTCTGATCCTGCCCGCTGAAAATTTTACAGCAGATGGAACATCATAGACAGCGCAAGCGCCACCAGAGCAACCAGAAGGATCACCATAGGATTCTGAGGCTTCTTTACTTTAATGTCACTGATAAAAAGTACGCCGACCACAACCACTGCCACATGGATCACCAAAAGGAAATTCGCTCCGCAGCCCTTCCGCAGAAGATAAATAAAGGGAAGGATAATTGCCATGGAAGTGATAGGCAGTCCCTGGTAATACTGGCGAAGCTCAGAAGTCTCGTTCTGGCGCTTCTCTTCCATTACATTAAAGTAGCCAAGACGAATCACGGATGCCACACAGTACAGACACAAAATAATGATTCCAGGAATGCGGTCCATTCCCAGACAGTAGCAGATCAATGCCGGAAATACGCCGAAACATACCACATCGCACAGGGAGTCGATCTGAATTCCGAATTTTTTCTCATCCTCTGTACGGTTCTTCTTGGTCCGCGCGATCTTACCATCAAACATATCACAAAGTCCGGACAGTGCCAGACACAAAATTGCAACCTTAA
>CAVJRB010000013.1:0-2364 GCA_963651655.1 bacterium
GATATCGTGTTCCATTGCAAGCTTCATACAGTTACGGTAGCAGCTTGCCAGAAGTTTCTCTGGTTCCTTATGAATGGAATAAATCGGGCCAGGGGTGTGGATTACGTATTCTGCTTTCAGGTGATAGCCCTTGGTAATCTTTGCTTCGCCTGTTTTACAGCCGCCTAAGGTGAGGCACTCCTGGAAAAGTTCAGGACCTGCAGCTGCGTGAATGGCTCCATCCACTCCACTGCCGCCAAGTAAAGATTCATTGGCAGCGTTTACGATACAGGTGGGAAATGTGGTGATGTCACCGGTTTCGGCACGAAGGGTCTGGATTGGGGATAACTTTTTTTCGGTCATGGTCATTGTCCTTTCTTTAATTCTTTATATTTTTTCATATATTCCAGCAGAGTATTGTTATGTCTCCGCCAAACTTTTTATTGCTGACTTTATGAGACATTTTCCTCCGTAAACATGTATATCAAAATTATTGCCTGGTATATCACAGATTTAAAATCCAAATAGAAATTGAACTACAGCAGCTGCCGAAGGGGACGGATAATGATTCTCAGCACTCCGTAGAACAATTTCTTCTGCCAGGTCAGCAGTTTTTTCTCGTACTTCGTGCCTTCAGTTTCCTGTCCGTCTGCGAGAACTTCCTTGCTTTTTTCCATATAATCATCTTCTGTGGCGCGAATCTGCTGATTCAGTTCCTTGCTGTCGATTACCAGCATCAGTTCTGTATCCAGATAGGTGCTTCGCATATCCAGGTTGTAGGAACCTACTACTGACAGGCGATCATCGATCAGCACAGCTTTGGTATGCACTGGATAGTCGTTCATCAATTCATAGACATTTGCTCCGGTTTTCAGGATTTTCTTTTTCTGATTGAGGTAATCGGTGCAGCCCCATGGGTTGGAGCCTTTTTCCACTGCATTCAGTACGATCTGAAGTTTGGCGTGATCTGAAATTTCCTGGAGGACATCGTACATATAACCGTTGCAGATTACGTATGGAGTCTGTATGATCACATGATCTGCATCTTCGGAAAGGTACTGGATGGCCTGGAGAACCTGGGGTGTTTTCCGGCCTGCCTGGGTTCCATTATTGATCAGGGTGATTTTATTTGCTTCTGTAGTGTCTTTCTCCCAAGAATTGTAGGTTTCTATATCATTGTATTTTTCCAGCAGGGAGGCGTAGATTTCTTCCATGTGCTGGTATTGATCGGCATATTTGTTTGCTTTATCACTGTCAGCCTTAACACTTGCACTACCGCTTTCTTTACTGTCTTGTATTTCAGTTTCACTATTATCTTTCGGTTTATTCTCTTCTTGGATTTGTTCTGCATTTGTCTGGGCTGTATCTACTTTGTCTGTTTGCTTTGCCCTTTTTATATGCACACAGCTCTCATTCCATATCTCATGGAAATACTCCTCAAGCTGCTGCAGGGACTCTCCCTGTCCTTCTGAGGTATCGTACACCAGAATATCTCTATCCACGTTGATATCCTCTGTGTGGTCTCCCAGGAAAATATCGTTGCTGTTGCGTCCGCCGAGCAGATACATTTTTTCATCAATGATCACATATTTATCGTGCATGCGATAGTTCAGCTTAAACAGATTGGCTGGCGTCACTGGATTATAAACTCCCACTTCTACATTTTCATGCGCCGCCAGCGCCTGGAAATCACTGCTTCCAGCCAGAAAAAGCTGCTGGTAAATTCCGTCAATCAGGAGCTGGATTTTCACGCCTTTTGCCGCAGCGTGATTCAGCGCCGCCAAAAGTTTGGTGCCGTTTTCATCTGCGCGCAGATCAAATGTAGACAGTACAATGCTCTCTTTGGCAGTGCCAATCATCCGAAGCCGCCACAAAAGTGCTTCTTCATTATCATCAATGCAGCGGATTCTTTCCGTGCCTGCTGTTTTAGAAGTAAATTCTGTCTGTCGCAGAGTTTCCAAATATTTTTCATCTGGCTTCCTGCAAAAGAGAGGAGCAAGTACATTCACCAGGACCACTATTAGCAGAAACCACAGGAAAATCTTGCCGACTCTTTTCATTGTTTTCTTTATTTTCATACAAAAATTTCCTCATTCCCAATTAACGATTTGCTATATTGAACTGAAGCAGATTGGGAAGCACATTCTAGCACTCCCACAAAAACTTCTTCAAATCTACGCATCCATTTTCTTTTAATGTCACACCTTCCTGCAGTAAAAGCCATTCCTGTTCTGCCCATCCAGGAGCCAGCCGTCCCATATGATTCACCACCCGATGGCAGGGAAATTCCCCGTAAAGATGGGCATGGGACAGCACTCTCGCCACCAGCCTGGAATTCTTCTCCCTGCCGATCAGCTTAGCGATCTGCCCATAAGTCGCCACCTT
>CAVJRB010000014.1:0-3584 GCA_963651655.1 bacterium
GATGTCATGGGATGGATGCGGGGATCCTTGATCTCACCGCGGATGATATTGCTCAGTTCTTTTTGAACCTCTGCATTGATCCTGGTATTTTTGATACTGTTTTTTCTCATGATTGGTCTCTCCTATATGGGTGCGCCATGTCCGGGTTTCCCTCAAAAACACAGTGTTTTCTCCTCAGCTCTCCCGGGGCGCTTCTAACGGAAAAATTGGGAGCAAATATAAACTTGCCCCCAACTGATATCTGCGGATCACTACGCTGTACTACTGCTTTTACAATCCTGCAAACATCTGAATCACTGCCTGCCATTTATCCGACAGACGGCAATTTTCTCCTAGCGCGGCACCTCAACCATAATATATGCTTCTACTTTGTCTTCTTCTTTTACGTCGTTGAAATCCTGGAATACAAGACCGCACTCATATCCCGCACGAACTTCCTTGACATCATCTTTAAATCTCTTAAGGGAAGCCAGCTCGCCTTCGTAGATCTGATCCTCTCCTCTGCTGATGCGTACCTTGCAGCCTCTCTGGAAAGTACCGTCAAGCACATAGCTTCCTGCGATGGTTCCAACACCGGAAGCCTTGAACAGCTGACGAACCTCTGCATGGCCGATAACCTTCTCCTCGAATACCGGATCCAGCATACCCTTCATGGCAGCTTCCACATCCTCGATTGCCTGGTAGATAACCTTGTACAGACGAAGGTCTACGCCCTCCTGCTCAGCAAGCTGCTTCGCTGTGGTATCCGGACGTACGTTAAATCCGATGATGATGGCATTTGAGGTAGCAGCAAGGCTGACATCGGACTCATTGATGGCACCAACACCGCCATGGATCACTCTTACTACAACTTCCTCATTGGAAAGCTTCACAAGACTCTGCTTAACAGCCTCTACAGAACCCTGAACATCGGCTTTGACGATGATCGGAAGCTCTTTCAGATCGCTTGCCTGAATCTGGTCAAACAGATTATCCAGGGAAAGCTTGCCTTTGGTTTCCTCAAGAAGACGGTTCTTATTCTCGGAAACAAATGCTGCTGCAAAGTTCTTTGCTTCTTTATCGTTCTCAAAGGACATGAGAACCTCACCTGCGTTTGGCACATCGCCAAGACCAAGGATCTCTACCGGAGTAGACGGGCCAGCCTGTTTTACACGGCGTCCCTTATCATCCATCATGGCACGTACTTTACCGCTGCATGCGCCTGCTGCAATGAAATCTCCTACATGAAGGGTACCCTTCTGTACAAGGATGGTGGCAACCGGTCCTTTACCCTTATCCAGCTGAGCCTCAATGACAAGACCTCTTGCTGCACGGTTCGGGTTGGCTTTCAGCTCGGAAACCTCTGCGGTTAACAGGATCATCTCAAGAAGGTCATCGATTCCCTCACCAGTCTTTGCAGATACCGGTACGAACGGGGTAGTTCCGCCCCAGTCTTCCGGGATCAGCTCATACTCGGAAAGCTCCTGTTTTACACGCTCGATGTTTGCGCTTGGCTTATCGATCTTGTTGATGGCAACGATGATCTCTACGCCAGCTGCCTTTGCATGGCTGATCGCCTCTACAGTCTGAGGCATGACACCATCGTCTGCTGCTACTACAAGGACTGCGATATCTGTGGAGTTTGCTCCACGCATACGCATGGCAGTAAATGCCTCATGTCCAGGTGTATCAAGGAAGGTGATCTTCTGGCCATTGATGTCAACTACATAAGCACCGATGTGCTGTGTGATTCCGCCGGCCTCGCCTCTTGTTACGTTTGTCTTACGGATTGCATCCAGAAGGGAGGTTTTACCATGGTCAACGTGACCCATAACGCAGACTACAGGCGGTCTGGAAACCATTGTGGACTCATCTTCCTCTTCCTCTTTCAGAAGCTCTTCGATAACGTCTACCTTCTCCTCTTTCTCTGCAATAATATCAAATCCAAGAGCGATCTCCTCTGCCTGCTCGAAATCGATCTCATGGTTTACCGTTACCATCTGGCCTTCCATAAACAGCTTCTTCACGATTGCAGATGGCTGCATCTTCATAGCCTCAGCAAGCTCGCGGATGGTAAGCTTCTCCGGAATTGTGATCTCCTTGATCTCCGGCTTCTTCTCTTCCTGCTTTGGCTGCGGAGCTGGCTTCTGAAGGGCTTTCGGAATTCTGGACATCTGATTTCTTCCGCCCTGGTTCGGTCTGTGTCCGCCGCCTGAGGTCTTATCAAAATCTTTCTTCTTGTTCTTATTCTCTCTGTCGCGCTCACGCTTGCTGTCCTTGGATGTCTTGGTCAGCTCCGGTGTGAAGATGGCATCGGATCCTCCGCTTCTTCTTGCGCCGCCGGAACGCTGTCCGCCCTGATGGTTCTGGCCGCCGAAGCGTCCCTCACTGCGTCCTTCGTCCTTGCCGCCGAAACGTCCCTGGCCGCCCTGTGGTCTTCCCTGGCCAAATCTGCCGCCATTTCCATTACGGTTGTCACGATTCTCTCCCTGACGGAAATTACGTCCGTTTCCATCCCCCTGACGCGGGCCTCTGTTCTGGGAATCGCCCTGTCTTGCAGGTCTTCCCTGGCCGTCACCGTTTCTGTTTCCGCGGAACTGTCCCTGGCCGCCCTGTGGTCTTCCCTGACCGAATCTGCCGCCGTTTCCGCCTCGGTTGTCACGGTTGTTGTAGCGGTTCTCTCCCTGACGGAAATTACGTCCGCCCTGCTGGCCGTTTCTGTTATCAGAATTCTGGCCGCCCTGGCGTGATCCATTCTCATTTCTGTTCTGCTGGCCTGTCGGTTTTGCAGATGCTTCATTCTGCGCTTTGGCTGGCTGTGCATTCTGGGTCTTTGCAGGCTGCTCTGCCTTTGGTGCGCTTGCCTGTGCTGCAGCTTTTGGAGCCTCAGTCTTAGCTGGTGCGCTCTGGGCCTTTACAGGCTGCTCTGCCTTTGGTGCACTTGTCTGCGTAGCTGGCTTTGCAGGTACCTCAGCTTTGGCTGGTGTGCCTGCCTGTGCTGCAGGACGGGCTCCCTGTGGACGGGCCTTTTTCTCTCCTGCCGGTTTCTTTCTGTTCTTTCCGCCGTCACTTGCATTCTGTGCATGGTATACGCGGATAATATTCTTTTTCTTCTTCGGTGCCTCTGCACCGTCGCCTTCTTTCTTTACTGATACTTTCTGCTCTTCTGTCTTAGGAGTCTCCAATGTTATTCCTTTCTCCTTTCCCGTATCTATCTCTTTTTTAGGTCTGTTTTTCTTATCTACTCGTTTTAATGGTCTTTCGTCCTGTGCAGACATACTCCTTTTGATGGTCATCTGCCATGCCTCCCTTTCACCAGAATCCAAACTATTCACCAGGAACTCTTAAAAGCATTCCCGGGAATACTTTTTCCTCTTTGGTGTCAGGGTTTTCAGCATTCTCTGCCTTCTTTTCCCAGAACTTTCATGATGGCCTGTGCAAAATTGGCATCCTGCACGGCAAGGCTGGCACGAAATTCTTTGCCCATGGCATGGCCAAGGGTCTCTTTGTCAGAAAGGATGTATAAAGGCACTTCGTAGTAGGTACACATATTTCGGAACTTCTTCTTTGTATTCTCAGAAGAATCCCCTGCTACAATGGCCAGG
>CAVJRB010000015.1:0-2171 GCA_963651655.1 bacterium
GATATACTGTAGCGTATAAAGAACTGACAGGGGCACTGGGCACAAAGTGAACAGCAGCCTGAATCGGAAAGGCAGTGAAACATGAAAGGCAGAAAAAGGTGGATCGGCTGGATGATCGGTCTGCTTCTCATACTGATCGGCGGAGCCGTTGGTCTTTACCCTGTGATCAGCAACTCTGTCATAGAGTACAAAGCGAAGCAGGAAATCGCCAGTTACCAGGAGGCGGTGGAAGACCAGGACCAGGAAGCCATCACCAGGCAGTGGGACATGGCCAGGGAATACAACCAGGATCTGGCTGGTGAAACCGGCGTATCCGTGGCAAGCTACGACGATCTTCTGGCAGTGACAGACGCCATCGGCTATCTGGAAATCCCAAAGCTGGATCTGTATCTTCCCATTTATCATGGGACAGAAGAATCCGTTCTGGAAAAAGGGGTGGGACATATGGAAGGAACCTCCCTTCCCACAGGCGGCAGATCCACCCACTGCGTGTTGTCCGGGCACACCGGGCTTCCCACAGCCAGGCTGTTCACCCATCTGGATGAGTTAGAAGAAGGGGACATGTTTTACATCCATGTGCTGGATGAGACTCTTGCCTACCAGGTGGACCAGAAATGCGTGGTTCTTCCCGATGAGACAGATGAGATCCAGATCAAAGAGGGAAAAGACTATGTGACCCTGATCACCTGCATTCCCTACGGAGTAAACTCCCACAGGCTTCTGGTGCGTGGGGAAAGAACCGCATATGAACCGGATTCCATTTCCGTGAAGGTACGGGAAAAAGAAGAACCTGCAAAGGAACCAGAGCTTCCATACATAGAAGCTGCCATAGCACTGGCAGTGCTTCTCCTGGTGATTCTTCTGGCAGTCGGCATACACAAAAGGAAGAAAGGCAAACAGTAATTGAGGTAAAATCTTGAAGTAAAATTTTTCGGAAGGTGGAGAGATTGTGGAAAGAAAGAGAAGTGTAATCGGCAGGATCATTTTGTTTTGCTGTATCATGCTGTTTGGCGCAGTATCCGTAAAAGCGGAAGGCAAAAGCAATGTTTTCCTGCAGCTTTCGGAATCAGATGTAAAAATGACCCTGTATCAGGTAGCAGAAGTGGAAGAAGACCAGCTCTATTATACAGAGGCTTTTGCAGACTGTGATGTGGAACTGGAAAACCTTTCCCAGGCAGAAGCACAGGACGCAGCCGATGCCCTTGCAGCCTATGCAAAGAATCAGAAGTTAAAAGGCACGGTAAAGAAAACAGATTCAGAGGGAAACGTAAGCTTCACCAATCTGGCAGACGGCGTTTATCTGCTCACCCAGACGGGAAGCCAGGATGTGATCGCAGTCCAGAACATGCTGTTTGTAGTTCCCCAGGGAACAGGCGACCAGAAGAACTACAATGTGGTTCTGGAAGCCAAAAGCTCCTTCCCGGAAGGCTACATGCTTCTGGAAGATCCGGTTCCCTTCGAAATCGAAAAGGCCGGACAGGTAGCTGTGGTGGATGGCATTTATCAGACGGATTCCGGAGAAGTGGAAGAGCTGGATGTAGTCAATGCACCGGATTTCCCGGACGGACCGCTGTATGATATGACACCGACCCCGTCTGTGACCATGACCGTTACCCCATCCGTCACACCGACGGACGGCAGTGATACGCCGGGTAACAATACACCTGGAAATCCAGGAAACAGCACTCCGGGAATCGGTACACCAGGGGTCAAGACCGGAGACAACAGCCCGATCCTCTCACTTGTGATCCTGCTTGTTCTGGCTGCAGCCGTGATCACCGTAAGTCTCAGGATTCGGAAAAAACACAATGAAAACTGAATAAAGGGCATGAAATGAAGCGCTTAAATGGGCTTCATTTTGTGCGTTTATAAAAAATAAAATTTTCAAGGGGAAGAGAAACTATGAGAAAGGTATTGATTGCAGACGACGAAAGGATTGAGCGAAAGGGAATCACCAGCCTTCTGATGATGGAAGACTATGAACTGGAAATTATGGAGGCGGCCAATGGCAAGGCTGCCCTGGATCTTGTGAAGCAGAAGAAGCCGGACATCCTGATCAGCGACATCAAAATGCCCTTTATGGACGGGCGGGAGCTGATGGATGAGGTGCGGAAGATCTGTCCGGACATGGCGATCATTGTCATCAGCGGCTACTGTGATTTTTCCTATGC
>CAVJRB010000016.1:0-1483 GCA_963651655.1 bacterium
GTGGAGTACATGGTCGATCAGATGCAGAATACGATTGATGAACAGAAAAAAGAGATTGCGAAGAATCAAAAAAAGATTGACAGACAGAAAACAGAATTAAAAACGAAAGAAACGGAATTGAAAACAAAAGAAACGGAATTGAAAACGAAAGAAACGGAATTGAAAACGAAAGAAACAGAGTTAAAGACGAAAGAAACAGAATTAGAATCAAAAGAAAAGGAACTCGAACTTGAGAAACAAGAGAATGCTCGTTTGAGAGCACTTCTTGCATCTAAAGAAAAATAAAACTTTTAGCACGAAAAGCTGCAGTAGAACAACTGACTCCACCAGTTATCCTACCGCAGCTTTTGTAAATTACCGTCCCAGTATTTTGGCTACTTCTTTAATATACTCCGGTGTGGTACCACAGCATCCGCCCACAATGCCAGCTCCGGCATCAATTAAGGCTTTTACATGCTTGGCAAACTCCGGCGCTTTCATGGAATATACCGCATTTCCCTGATCATCAATGAATGGCATTCCGGCATTGGGCTTCGCGATAACCGGAATGGAGACGTTCTCGCGGATATTGCGGATAACAGAAACCAGCTGATCCGGACCCACAGAGCAGTTTACGCCTACTGCATCAGTGCCTGCTGCCTCCAGAGAAACAGCGGCCTCAATAGCATTGCCGCCGCTGAAAATACTTCCGTCAGCATCCACAGTCATGGTACACATAATCGGAAGATCGCAGACAGAAGCTGCAGCGTCAACAGCTGCAAGAGTTTCTTCTATATTAATCATAGTTTCCGCAACAATCAGATCAACTCCGGCATCCTTTAAAATTCCAATCTGTTCCTGATACATTTCAAAAGCTGCCTCATAGGTCATCTCCCCGGCAGGCTCCATCATTTTGCCGCTTGTGGTAATATCAGCAGCAACATAAACCTTATGGGGTGCAGCATCTGCTACTTCCCTGGAATAGGAAACCAGAGTACGGTTAATTTCCTCCATACGGTCCTGCAGACCATGCATGGTAAGGCTGACGCGGTTGCCTCCAAAGGTCGGTGCGTAAATAATATTGCTTCCTGCTTCCACATAAGCTCTCTGAAGTGACTGGATCACATCTTTATGAGCAAGTACCCATTCCTCCGTGCAGACGCCTTTGGGCATACCGGCTGCCATCAAGTTGGAGCCTGTGGCGCCGTCCAAGAGAACAACATTCTGTGTCAGTTCCTGAAAATCCTGTTTTGTCATAATAATTCCTCCTTGGTTTTGCAGATATTCGTCATAGTCCCATCCGCGTCCTGGAAATTATAACGTTTTCATAAAAAAATAAGTATAAATCTTTCGTATTATAACACTATTTAACTTGATTTTCCAGTTGTCAGCATATAAAATATATGCTATGTTCTGATAAAACATTATTGTCTATGGAACAACGCTTTTGTAGATAATAACTGAAAAACAAATAAGAAAAGGAGCTATAAGATGAGTAGAAGGA
>CAVJRB010000016.1:1493-3758 GCA_963651655.1 bacterium
GAAGAAGAAACGACTGGATCCCAGGCGCGGTGATCACAATCATTGTACTTATGCTTTCTGTTGTTTTTATGGGACTTCTTGCAATGACCAAGATGATCCCCACGATTTATATGCTGATCGTTGGCATTGTGCTGGCGGTGATCACAGCTGTGATCTGGCTGCTGGTATGGCATTTCAGATATAAGGGCAGATTTATCGGCGGTACCATCCTTGCGGTAATTATGATCGCAGTTCTGGCACTGGGCGGTTTCTACATCAACCAGACAAGAACCGCATTAAGCGGCATTTCCGGAGTCACCACAGAGGTAACCCAGATTGCAGTTTATGTAAGAAGCGATGACGCCGCAGATTCCATTGAGGCAACTTCCGGATACAACTTTGGTATCCTGTCCTCCCTGGACCGTGAGAACACAGACGGCGCAATCAACCATTTGAAAAACCAGTTCGGCACAGACGTACAGACTACAGAATACGCCGGACTTACCGAACTGGCAGACGGACTTTATAAAAGCGAAGTAGGCGCGATTATCCTGAACAATGCATACCTGGATGTCCTTGAGGAAATGGACGGATATGCAGATTTTGAGTCCAAAGTGAAACAGGTTGGAACAGTAGATGTGGAGAGTGAGATTGAGGTAGACAATACTTCCTCTGATAGCAGCAACGATACCCAGACCGCAGAGCCAGTAACCACCTCCAAAGGCGGCAAGGTTTACACCATCTACATCAGCGGTATTGACACCCGCGGCGAGATGACCGCCAAGAGCCGAAGCGACGTAAACATTATCGCGACCATTAACACAGACACCCACGAGATTCTCCTGGTATCTACACCTCGTGATTACTACGTACCGCTTTCCATTTCCAATGGAGTGCCAGATAAGCTGACACATGCAGGTATTTATGGAATTGACGTTTGTATGGGAACTCTTGGAATGCTGTATGACATTGATATCAATTATTATTTCAGAATCAACTTCGGCGGATTTGTGAAGGTAATTGATGCGCTGGGAGGAATTACGGTTTATTCTGATTATGATTTTGACTCCAAGAATATTACCGGATATCATTTCAACCAGGGTGAGAACTACGTAAATGGAGAGCAGGCGCTTGTATTCTCAAGAGAGCGATATGCCTTTACAGAAGGTGACCGCCAGCGAGGCAAAAACCAGATGGCAGTTATCAAAGGCGTAGTTGATAAAGCACTTTCCCCAGAAATCCTTACTAGCTATTCCTCCATCCTTTCCAGCCTGGACGGATGCTTTGGTACTAATATTACTTATGAGGAAATTGCCCAGCTTCTTCAGCAGCAGCTCACCAACGGCGGTAACTGGACCATCGTTTCCTACAGCGTAGACGGAACTGGAGCAACTGAGAAGCCGTATTCCATGAGCCAGAAAGCATATGTTATGGTTCCAGATTATAGTACTGTAGATAAGGCTAAGAGCCTTATGGCGAAAGTACGTAACGGTGAGATTGTTACACAGGACGAGGCAGATGGAACTGCCAGTACAGAGGCAAACTGATGTAACTGCGGATATAGTAGTCGCAGATGAAACAGCTACAGAGGAATCAATAAGAGAAGTCGATAGCATAAAGTACTTAGGCAGTAGAGAAAAAATAAAATGAGAAACCGGGGCAGATCACTATCTATTTGATCTGCCCCATTTTTATTAGCAGATTTTCGGATTGCGGGGTGATTTTCTGATGGAAATCTGGTAATATAGAATTGTCGAAAGAAAGGCGGGTGAAAATACATTTTACGCACCTTACAAATGAAGAAGCTTCAGTGAATAGCATTGAAGCAGGAACATACATTCTGAGAATGCTTTTAAAGTACATGAGATAACGATACGAAATAAAAAAGGAGAAATCTCATACCAAATACGAAACATGAAGATGCTTTACTGAAAATGGGAGTAAAATATTTTCAGGAGCATATACTAAAGCTGATCGGAATTGATTATACTTATGAGGAAGTTTTGCCAACAGAGCTGGTAGAATTAACGATAAACGAGTTATATATGGATTTTACATTTAAAACTACGGAAGATCTGTATATCCATATAGAATTTCAGAGTACAAACAGTTCAGAGAACAAGGATTTGAGGCGCTTTCATTCTTATGAAGCTTTATTTTCCCATAACACAGGGAAAAAAGTAATTACATATGTAATCTACACTGGCGGAATTAAGAAATCCAAGGGAAAACTGGACTGTGGGGCCTATACATACCGCGTAATGCCGATATACATGGGAAAGAAGA
>CAVJRB010000017.1:0-11549 GCA_963651655.1 bacterium
GCTGCAACCTGCTCTTGTTTTTTCATGTCATATATTGTATGATTAGAAAGAATGATGCCAGGCGGCAGACACTTCTGGCATCCTACTATAATGAGTTTCATAAAGGAGGAATTTTATGTCAGGCCATAAACCGCATACGAACAAGGGGCTGGCAGTTGCAGCTGTTCTTATGTGTCTTGGCTGCGGAATTGCCTTTACACAGTCTTCCGCAGCGCCCTCTCCCATTGAGGACACCAAGGCGCCGGATATGTTCGTAGCAGGGAATGCGGATGATTCTGCACTCCAGTCTGGTGGCGGGACAGCTTTGGATACCGATCATACAGAAGGGGAGCAGCAGACAGAAGAGCCATCTTCGGCACCTGCCGATACCCCCACCCCGGAACCATCTCCTACTGAACAGCCGGAAGCCGTGATCACAGCTTCACCGGAAGCTTCTGAAGGAACCTGGACCCCAGTTGGAAGCAGCTGGTACTTCATGGTAAACGGTGCAGGGTACACCGGATGGCTGACCGATACCGACGGCCGCCGCTATTATTTTGACGCAAATGGCGTGATGCAGACCGGATGGCTGGAGCTGGACGGCAGCCGCTACTATCTGAACGCCGACGGAGTTCTGCAGACAGGGGATGTCACCATAGACGGACAGGTTTATCATTTTGATGCCAACGGGGTACAGCAGAGTGATCCTACAGACGGCAGTTCTGATACCGGGCTGGTATTTTATATGAACACAGCTTCCGGGGAACAGGCTTCTTCCACAGAAGGCACCGCAGATCCTACAGCTTCTGCAGCAGGTGATTCCTCATCTGCTGCGGAAGCTTCTGTTTCATCTGAAGAGGATGGTGAACAGCCGCCGGAACCAACACCTACGCCAGAACCCAAGGGAATGATCGCCCTTACCTTTGACGACGGGCCAAGTGATTTCACCGACCGCCTGCTTGACTGTCTGGAAGCCAATAACGCAAAGGCTACTTTTTTCCTGGTAGGCCAGGAGATTGAATATTTCCAGGAGCCTCTATCCAGAATGGAGGAACTTGGCTGTGAGATTGGCAACCATTCCTTTGATCACGCAGATCTTGCCACCCTTTCCTCAGAGGACGTGACCAGCCAGCTTTCCCGCACAGATGAGGAAATTCAGAATCTGGTGGGACATAGCGCTACTGTGGTGCGCCCGCCGTATGGTTCTTTTAATGATACCGTAGCAGGGATTGCTGCAAGGCCTCTGATCATGTGGTCTGTGGATACTCTGGACTGGGAGACGCAGAATGTGGATTCTACAGTCCAGAATGTGATGGATAATGCCCAGGATGGCGCGATCATCCTGATGCACGATATTTTTAAGGAATCTGTAGATGCTGCGGAGGTCTTTATTCCACAGCTGATCCAGGAGGGGTATCAGCTGGTTACAGTCAGCGAACTGGCTGCAGCCAAGGGTATCACACTGGAAGCCGGAACTTCCTATGGATCTTTCTGATTTTTAAATACGTCCTGCATCCAGATTTTTTCGCAAAAAAAGAACTGCCAGAATACGACAGTTCTTTTTTGTTTTGCATTATTCAGTTTTCTCCTGGAGAAGGCTGTTGTGAACGTAAGCTTCTGTACCATCGTAATCGATCTGTACCCACTCACCGTCCTCGCCTTTCTTCTCTACCTCAGTACCGGCAGATAAGCCTCCCAGTACTTCCGCATCACTGCTGGCTGCGGCACGGACATTACAGTCCTCTGTAACTACCAGAATCGTTCCCTCTGCTGTGTCTGCGGATCCGGTGTCGTCATCACCAAGTCCCTCAAGGAACGCCGTAAGCGCCGGATCGGAGGCCTGTGCTTCATCATACAGCTTCTTCACCTGATCCTTCAGCTCCTTGACATCATCATCCTGTCGCAGAGAAACCTCATATTTCGTTATTTCGTCGCTGTCATCGTGAACAGCGCCATCAATCTTCCAATTCCCGTCTGTGTCCTTCACTACGTAGAACTCAGCAAGCGCAGGTACCTTTGTATCAATCCCCTGACAGATGTAGTAAAAACAGGAATATACTACATAGGAATCGTCATCAAGCCCCTTTTTCGTGTAGATATCTCCAGCTTCATACCCTTCAATGTATTTCGCATTGGTAATCTTGGACTCATCTGATGGTGCAAGATTATCCACAAGAGTACGCAGCGTCGCAATATCTTTATCCCCCAGAGCTTTATAATAGCTCTTGATCAATGAAGTAATCTCTTCATTAGCCGTCTCCATGGGATTGGCGTCTTTCTTCCCGTCAGTCTCCCCATCATTTGCCGGAGAAGAAGGAACATTTCCCTGGTCGTTGTCTGCTGTCGTCTGATTCTCCGCTGTGTCCTTACTGGAATCGCCCTTCCCGCTTCCCATAAATGCACGGACACCGAAGAACAGGACAACCACGATTAACAGAATCGCTCCGCCAAGCATAAAATAGCGAAGGTTATCTGATAACCATTCTCTGAAATTATCCAAGTTCTTGTCCTCCTTAATACAACGCACCGGAACGCCCGATCGTTCCAGGCAATACACCTGAAGGGAATCGAACCCCCGCACATGGTACCGGAAACCACTGCTCTATCCACTGAGCTACAGGTGCATAAAAAACTCGAGTTGTTGAATTATCAATGTACAACCACTTCGACTTTGAAAAGTATAGCACAATCTCGGGCTGATGTAAAGTTTTTTCTTTTGGTTGAATATTTAGGTTTAATGGTGAAATAGGAAGAGAAATCCAGGCGCGGATTTCTCTTCGCCGATTATCCACTGTATTTCTTTATCAGCCTAAAAAAAGCATCTGCTCCAATCTTTACTTCCCGCTGAAATCCGGGGTTCCGTACAGGTTGTACGGGGTTGCCTGGTAGACGTAGTAATTGAGCCAGTTGGTGTACAGGTTGTTGGCGTGGGCGCGCCAGAGGAGCTGGGGGCCGTTTTCGGGATTGTCATCCTTGTAGTAGTTCTTTGGCATTTCGATGGGGAGGCCTTTGCCCAGGTCACGCTTGTACTCGCCGTCCAGGGTGACTCTGTCGTATTCCGGGTGGCCCATGACGAAAATCTTGCGGCCGTCTTCCGCCATGGCAAGGAAAAGGCCTGCCTCGTCAGATTCTGCAAGAACGGTAAGTGCTTTGCAGGCGTGTACATCCTCAATGGGAACCTCTGTGTGTCTGGAGTGAGGTGCCAGGAACACATCATCGAAGCCTCTTACCAGCGGAATCTTGCGGTTCATTACCTTATGCCAGAAAAGGCCGAACATTTTCTTGTCCAGCATACGCTTTTTCAGGCCATAGAAATGGTAGAGTGCTGCCTGGGCTGCCCAGCACAGGAAAATGGTGGAGGTTACATGGGTCTCGGACCAGTCCATGATCCTGGTCACCTCTTCCCAGTAATCTACCTCTTCAAATTCCATCTGCTCAACAGGTGCGCCGGTGATGATCATTCCGTCGAATTTCTTGTCTTTCAGTTCTGTGAAAGTCTGATAGAATTTGTTCAGATGGCTTCTGGATGTGTTCTTTGCCTGATGGGACTCTACGGCCATGAAGCTTACATCTACCTGCAGAGGGGTATTGGAAAGGGAACGAAGCAGCTGAAGCTCGGTCTCTTCCTTCAAAGGCATCAGGTTCAGGATCAGGATGTAGATTGGACGGATGTCCTGGTGCATGGCACGGTTTTCGTCCATGACGAATAAGTTTTCTTTTTCCAGTATTTCCTTGACCGGAAGGTCACTTTGTATTTTAATTGGCATTTTGTTTCCTCCTGTATGTGAACTCTTACTCGTTACTGGTCACACCGTGTCCAGTAACGCGCTTCGCGATGCACAGAAATCATGCTTTGCATGATTTCGCGCCGCACTCCTCGGGTTTTCTGTGAACTTTGTTCACAAAAAACACCTCGCGGAACATTACCTATGAACAGTAGCTCTTACTCTCCCGCTAATTCCAGGAAATCCTCCTCGGATAAAATGGGGATTCCAAGCTCCTGGGCTTTCTTATTTTTGGAAGAGCCGGAAGTTTTATCGTTGTTAATTAAATAGTCGGTTTTCTTGGTCACGGAACCGGTCACCTTGCCGCCTCTTGCCTCAATAAAGGCTTTCGCCTCAGAGCGGTTGGCAAAATGCTCCACGCTTCCTGTGATGACAAAGGTTTTGCCCGCAAATACCTGCTCCCCGGCGGTCTCCTCACGGATCAGGTGAAGATGGCCAAGCAGATGGTCAAGCTTCTTATTATTCTCTTCACTGGAAAAATAATCTGCCAGGCTGCCTGCCAGTACCGGGCCGATTCCCTCAATGGAGCTGATCTCTTCTGCATCCGCATGGCGGATTTTCTCAATGTCATCGTCAAAATATCTGCAGATCACTCTGGCATTGGCAAGACCGATTCCTGCGATTCCAAGGCTGTAGATCACCTTGGCAAGAGTGGTCTCTTTGGCTTTCTCAAGGCTTGCCATCAGGTTGTCAAAGGACTTTTGTCCGAAGCCTTCCATCTCTACGATCTGATCCTTATATTTTCCGATTTCAAAAATATCTCCCAGATTGTGGATAAAGCCCATGGCGATAAATTTCTCCAGGGTTGCCTCGGAAAGGCCGTCAATGTTCATGGCATCCCGGCTGGTGAACAGGCTGAAGGACTTGATCTTCTTTGCCACGCAGTTCGGATTCATGCAGTAAAGGGTCTCCACATCGTTCTCCTTGCGGATTCTGGCTTCATGACCGCACACCGGACATTTGTCCGGAATCACCAGGCTGCCGCTTCTAGTAAGGTTCTCCGCGATCTGGGGAATGATCATATTCGCCTTATAGACCTTGATGGTATCCCCGATTCCAAGCTGCAGTTCCTTCACAATGCTGATGTTGTGCACACTGGCACGGCTCACTGTGGTACCCTCCAGCTCTACAGGCTCAAAAATCGCCACCGGGTTGATCAGTCCGGTTCTGGACGGACTCCATTCCATATCCACCAGTTTGGTTTCCCGCATTTCATCTGCCCATTTGAAGGCGAAGGAATTCCTTGGGAATTTGGCAGTGCTTCCAAGAGACTCGCCGTAGGCAATGTCATCATAGGTAACCACTAGCCCGTCTGATGGAAAATCATTGTTCACGATTGCGGTGGAAAAATAATCCATAGCCTCATCAAGGCTTTCGGAAGTTACCACCTTGTATTCCACAACCTCAAAGCCCTGCTCCTTCAGCCAGATAAACTGCTGCTCCCGGGAATTGTGGAAATCCACATCCTGGGCGCTTACCAGGGCAAAAGCATAGAACCGCACATTTCGTTTGGCTGTGATTTCGTTGTTCAGCTGGCGCACGGAACCGCTGCACAGGTTTCTGGGGTTTTTATATTTTGCATCTGCATCTCCGATGGTCTCATTGATGCGCTCAAATTCTGAGTAGGTAATAATCGCCTCTCCGCGGAGCACAAGCTGTCCCTTGTACGGAATGCGAAGAGGAATGTTCTTAAACACTTTGGCGTTGTTAGTGATGACCTCGCCTACGATTCCATTGCCTCTTGTGACTGCTTTCACAAGCTCTCCGTTTTCGTAAGTAAGAACAATGGTCAGGCCATCCAGCTTCCAGGACAGAAGGCATCTGTGCTCTCCGATAAAGCTTCTTAACACCTCACGATCCTTTGTTTTGTCAAGGGACAGCATGGGGCTTGGATGCTCTTCCTTGGGAAGCTCATTTACTGCCTCGTATCCCACGCGGACAGTGGGGCTATTGGTGAGAACGGTGCCTGTTTCTTTTTCCAGCTGCTCCAGCTGGTCGTACAGGCTGTCGTACTCCTGATTGCTCATGATTTCCCTGTCTTCCTGGTAATACGCCTTCGCGGCGCCATTCAGGGTTTCTACCAGTTCTTTCATTCGCTGTAGAGAATTTTCCATGATGTCCTCCTTTTTTTTGATGATTGCTGCTGGGAAGCTGTGAAGAATTTGCAATTCCTTTCTCCAGCTTCGCCCATTCTTCCCGGGAAGCCTGCCGGTATTCGCCTTCCTTCAGCCCGTCCAGGGTCAGTTCCATGATCCGCACGCGCTTCAGGGTCTGTACCTGATAGCCAAGGTATTCGCACATCCGGCGGATCTGGCGGTTCAGGCCCTGGGTGAGAATAATGCGAAAAGAAGTCTTCCCTGTTTTTTCTACAAAGCAGCGGCGGGTCACGGTGTCCAGAATGGGAATTCCAGATGCCATTTTCTTCACAAAAGCGCTGTCTATGGGCTTATCTACGGTCACCAGATATTCCTTCTCGTGATAGTTGCCTGCGCGCATGATCTTATTTACCAGATTCCCCTGGTTGGTCAGAAGCAGAAGTCCTTCGGAGTCCTTGTCAAGACGTCCAATGGGGTAAACCCGCAGGGGATAGTTCAGATATTCCGTCACGGTGGTCTCCTGGCGCTGCTTCTTGGTACTGCACACAACACCGCGGGGCTTGTAAAATAGAAGAAGAACCTTCTCTTCTACTTTTTTCACAGGCTTCCCGTCTACGTAAACCACTGTGTCTGATGTAATTTTCTCTCCTGGCTCTGCCCTGCGGTCGTCCACGGTCACCCGTCCCTCCTGGATCAGGCTGTCCGCTTCCCGCCTGGAACAAAAGCCGGCTTCACTTAAATATTTGTTGATTCTGATTTTTTCGTCCATTTTTCCATTATATATTTTTTCCCGGACATATGCAAGGCAAACATCATCTGGAAATCGGAAAGCGAAAAAACAGACCCGCTCTCTGCAGTCAAAAATACCGGACATACATCCTGAGTATTTTCGCGCTCACGCAAAGAACTGGCCTGTATTTTATTTTTCACGAAACTTATGACGCTCCTCTGTTATCAGATACCTTCGTAATCTCTGCGGCCGCCTCGGTCAGGCATTTTTCAGATCGCTGAATTTAAACTTGATCACAAACATTGCCCCCATCATCAGCGCCACGCCAATGATCAGGCACAGCGGACTCTGGATGAAGCCGGCAAAAATGTAGGTGATAAAAGATACCACTGCTGCCACAATGGCATAAGGCAGCTGGGTGGATACATGGTTTACATGATCGCACTGGGCGCCTGCGGACGCCATGATAGTGGTATCGGAAATCGGAGAGCAGTGGTCACCGCATACAGCACCTGCCATGCAGGCAGAGATGGAAATGATCATCAGATTTCCAGGTGTGTTTTCAAATACATGTACTACGATAGGGATCAGAATACCAAAGGTTCCCCAGGAAGTACCGGTTGCAAAAGCCAGGAAGCATGCCACAATGAAAATGATTGCCGGAAGCATATTTACCAGTCCGTCTGCAGAGGATTTTACCAGCTCCGCAACAAACTCTGCTGCCCCAAGGCTGTCTGTCATGCTCTTCAAGGTCCACGCAAAGGTCAGGATCAGGATTGCCGGAACCATGGATTTAAAGCCCTCCGGGATGCATGCCATGCAGTCACGGAACGGCAGCACCTTGCGTACCATATAAAGAAGAATGGTGATCACCAGTCCGAAAAAGCTTCCCAGCACAAGGCCTACAGACGCATCACTCTGGGAAAAAGCAGTTACAAAATCAGTACCGCTGAAAAATCCGCCTGTGTAGATCATTCCAATGACACAGCAGATTACCAGGGAAATGATGGGAATCAGAAGATCCATTACTTTTCCCCGTGGATTCACAGGGCCTTCTCCCCCACCGGAAGCATAGGGGCGGGCTGCAGTTGTAAACAGGTCTCCTTTTAACGCGTTGGACTCATGAACTCCCATAGAGCCAAATTCTTCTTTCATCAGAACCATGGACACCATCATCACAATGGTAAGGATTGCATAATAGTTGTAAGGAATGGCTCTCACAAAAACGGACATTCCGTCTTCTCCCGGTACAAATCCGCTGACTGCTGCCGCCCAGGATGAAATGGGCGCAATGATGCAGATAGGCGCTGCTGTGGCATCAATCAGATACGCCAGCTTGGCACGGGAAACATTGTGCTGGTCTGTAATAGGACGCATAACGCTTCCCACAGTCAGACAGTTGAAATAGTCGTCAATAAAAATCAGAACGCCAAGTAAAATGGTGGCAAGCTCAGCGCCCACTCTTGTTTTGATGTGCTTGCTGGCCCAGCGTCCGAATGCGGCAGATCCGCCAGCACGGTTCATCAGGCACACCATAGTTCCAAGAATTACCAGGAACACCAGGATACCTACATTGCTGGATGAGGACAGCACGCTGATGATTCCGCCGGAAAAGATCTGGTTTACGGTAACTTCGAAATTGCCGCCGGAATACAAGATTGCTCCTACCAGGATTCCCACAAACAGGGAGCTGTAAACTTCCTTTGTGATCAGTGCCAGAACGATTGCCACAACAGGCGGTACCAAAGACCAGAATGTGGCGTAAACAGCGGGGCTGCTTACTTCCTCCTCTGCAGCTGCAAGTACGGTCGCCGGACATGCCAGAACGAATACTAAAGCAGCTGCAAACAGAGCATAAAATTTGCTGCATTTGTACTTCATTATCGATTTCCTCCCTCTTTCGCGAATACGACAAAAAAGCCATGAACGCCGCCCCGCTATGGGACACATTCATGGCATTTATTCTTCACAGGATCCATACCTTCGATAGCGCTCCACAACAGTGACAGTCTGCCGCATATTCTGCGTCAGCCCAGAGCTCTTTTCTCATGGCGAAAACAAACCCTTCGGCGGTATTCCCTTTCTTCCCGGCCAGCCTGCCAGACAACCTGGACTCTGATGCTTCACAAAGCCTCAGAATCTCACAGCCGGAATTACTGATGAAGCCCGCGCCTCTATCATAACTTCCCGTATTCAGTTTCCTTCATCATGCCAGGGGAAAAATACCTGACCTGACATCTTGTAACTACTGTAACAGCTTTCCCGGATAATTGCAAGTCTTACTTTCTATCTATCCCACAAATCGGAAAATATTATAAGAAGCTGTTTCTCCAATCCGTTCACAGTCATTTTCTTCCAGAACCTTCTGGAGTTCCTCATTCTTTGAGACTACCACAAATTCCGTTCTTGTCTCCTGCAATGCTTTCTTAAATGCTTCCATATCGTCATACAGCTGATAATCCACCACATCCAGAAGCGCCTTCTGCCGTTTGTATCCATCGCTGTTTTCATCATATACGCCTGTCACAGTGCTTCCTGCACGGTAAATACTGGAATTTCTGCTGATGATCAGACGCATGCTGGCATCATACTGCCTCACTTTATTGTTCAGGGTGCCGTCAAATACTACCCTTGCCATCTGCTCCGGATCGTTCTGGTTTTCATGGATGATCCCGCAGACCTGTATCAGTTCATCCGGGACTTTATAGATATTTTCCGCAAAGGCGAAGTTGTTCACCACCCTGTCCAGCGGATTGCCAAAGAACACAAAAATTCCAAGGAGCACCGCCGCAGCTGCAGCTTTCATCCACTTTTTTGGGAAAAGGCACACCGCCTTAACTCCGTAATACGCCACCCCCGGTATTACCGGAAGCAGCCAGATAAAGCGGTAATATTCTTTGTCAAAGCCCAGCTTTGTTATGATATATTTCACAACAACCGGGTTATACACCGTCAGGAACAGAACGGCCGTGTAGCCAATAAAAATCATGGAGCTTTTTTTCCGTCCCCAGATCAGCGTGGCAATCAGTCCAATGGCAAAAAGGACCGGATACCAGCAGGGACCCCAGTACAGTTTCATACAGGCATCCACAAATTTCATTCCCAGCTCTTCAATTGTTATTCCACCCATTCTTCCGCTCCTTTCTACGATGCAGCCAGACTGAGCAGTCCAAGCTTACACGCAAAATATACACCTGCATAAAGAACAGAAGGAACCATGCACAAAATACAGTAAGGCAGTCCGGAAAGCTTGCGCTTCATCAGCATAACCGGCACCATCCCAGCCAGAACCGCAGCTGGAAGGATAATGGCCGAGCCTGAAAATCCCAGAGCGCTTACTGCCGTAATAAACAGCACCGCCCATACCCTACGGTCCTCTTTTTCTTCGTAAAGCCACAGGGCGCACATAAGAACAACTGGAAATACAATGTTCGCAAGAATGGCTTTCCCCTCGTAGCTTCTGGTAAAGAAAAAGGTTCCTGCCGTGTAGATGGTGCCGCAGAATAACTGAAGGACGCACACAAACAGCACCATCAGATCCGCTTTCTTGCGGTTTTTCCCGAACAGTCTTTTTCCGATCTGATAGATGACCAGGTTTGCAACGATCACATTTTCGCAGGACATTACAATTTTGGCCTGTACAATTGGATGGATTCCAAGAAGCCTGCACCACACTGCATTATTCATAGGATAAGCAGACAGGACATACCTGGCCTGAAAATTCTGCAGGGCGCCGCCTCTGAACGGATCAAATCTGCCTAGTGTGTTTGTATATACAGAGGTACTGACTGTTCCTACATAGTAGGCAGCATCCACAGTGATGTCTTCATAAAAAATAACGATCAGGCACTGAAGAAAAATCACCGCTGCCAGGAGCAGAAGCATTACGGAATGCTGTTTCCATACTGCTTCTGCTTTCACTCTCACAGCCTGTCCCGGGGTGTCATCCATATGCCTGTGCCGTCTTATGCAAAGAAAAGCCCCAAGCACAGCTGCAGCCATGATCACGCCCCAAATCCCTGCTGCAGTACTTAAAGGAACCCATAAAAGCGTCATGGGGGTAAACAAGATTTCAAATACCGCAAAGTACGCCAGATATCCCAGTATCAGCTGCAGGGAAATATCTTCCTTTAATTTCAGGACCCGAAACACAAGTCTGCCTGCCGCAAAAAATATCATCGTTTGAAGAATAAAACCTATGCATGCCAGACACACATCTTTCATCATTTATGATTCTCTCCCTCTAACTGCGCCTTCAAAATCCCCATGGCAACCTTCTCCGGTGTAATAGGAAGCTCTCTTACGCGCACGCCGGAGGCGTTGTAGACTGCATCTGCAATGGCCGGGCATGGAGTGTCGATGACCAGCTCGCCGATGGATTTGGCACCGAAAGGACCGCTCTTTTCGTAGCTGCTCTCAAACTCCACACGGATATTTCCGATGTCCACGCGGCTTGGGATCTTGTACTGCATGAAAGAGTTCTCACGGATCTTGCCCTCTTTGGAATACTGCACATTCTCCATCAGGGCCATGCCGATTCCCTGGGCAACGCCGCCCTCCGTCTGCACACGGGCAAGGTTGGGGTTGATGGGGGTTCCGCAGTCTACTACTGCCACATAATCGATCAGGTCAATATTTCCGGTCTCTTTGTCCACTTCCACCTCTGCTGCGCCAACCATGTAAGGAGGCGGGGAAATCTGGGAGGAAAAGGACGCGGTTACCTGAAGCTCCTCAAGGTTTCCGCATGTTCCTTTGTAGGCAACTTCCTGAAGAGTCACGGACTTGTCTCCTGCATATACCTTTTTCCCGTCAAAATCAGCTTCTTCCGGTGTTACGCCAATCATTCCGGCTCCGATCTTGATGATCTGCTTTTTCATGGACTTGCAGGCGTTAATGACTGCATTTCCTGTGGCATAGGTAGTGGCAGAAGCGTAAGAACCGGAGTCATATGGGGAAACA
>CAVJRB010000018.1:0-1346 GCA_963651655.1 bacterium
GACGTTGACGAGACTGGTAAGATCACAGGACTGTTCTAATAAGGAGAAAAACGAAAATGGGATTTTCAACAAGTACATGTACAGAATTTGTAGAGGTTCTTGCTTCTAAAGCCCCGGTTCCAGGCGGCGGCGGAGCATCCGCACTGGTTGGTGCTGTAGGAACCGCACTTGGCAACATGGTAGGAAGCCTCACGGTAGGCAAGAAGAAATATGCAGATGTTGAGGATGAGATGTGGGAGCTGAAAGGCAAATGCGACCAGCTTCAGAAGGATTTCCTTCGTCTGATCGAGCGTGACGCAGAAGTGTTCGAGCCTCTTTCCAAAGCATACGGCATGCCGAAAGAGACCGAGGAAGAGAAAGCTGAGAAAGCACGCGTTATGGCAATCGTATTAAAGGATGCCTGCTCTGTTCCCATGGAGATCATGGAAAAATGCTGCGAGGCACTTGACCTGATCAAGGAATTTGCTGCAAAAGGCTCCAAGCTTGCCATCAGTGATGCCGGCGTAGCTGCAACTTTCTGCAAGGCTGCATTAAAAGGTGCCAGCCTGAACGTTTACATCAACACTAAATCCATGGCAGACAGAGAATACGCAGAAGAGCTCAACGCAAAAGCAGACGCTATGCTTGAGAAATACTGCAAGCTTGCAGATGAGACATTTGACAGCGTACTTGCAAGACTGAAATAATAAAGGAGATCATTCATAATGGCAAAACAGTTATTAGGTAAAGAAGTAACTGCTGCATTAAATGAGCGTATCAAAGGCAATGTAGCAGCACTTCAGGAAAAAGGCGTTAACCCAACACTTTGCATCATCCGTGTAGGTGAGAATCCAAGCGACATTTCTTATGAGAGAGGCGCAACAAAGCGCTGCGAGACTTTAGGCGTTGCATGTGAGAAGATCCTTCTTCCGGAGGATGTAGCTCAGGAAGAGCTTCTTGCAGTGATCGACAAGGTAAACAAAGACGACCATATCCACGGCGTTCTTCTGTTCCGTCCGCTTCCGAAGCACTTAGATCAGGCAGTAATCGAGAATGCACTTGCTCCGGAGAAAGACGTTGACTGTATGACAGACCTTTCCATGTCCGGTGTTTTCACAGGCAAGAAGATCGGTTTCCCGCCATGTACACCACAGGCATGTATGGAAATCCTTGACCACTACGGAATCGACTGCACAGGCAAGAAAGCCGTTGTAATCGGAAGAAGCCTTGTTGTTGGAAAACCTGCAGCCATGATGCTGGTTAAGAAAAACGCAACCGTAACCATCTGCCACACAAGAACTGTTGATATGCCGTCTGTAGCCCGTGAGGCTGACATTATCATCGTAGCAGCAGGCCGTGCAGGCGTG
>CAVJRB010000018.1:1356-3205 GCA_963651655.1 bacterium
GACTATGTAAAAGAAGGCCAGGTAGTGATCGATGTAGGAATCAACGTAAACGCAGAAGGCAAGCTTTGCGGAGATGTTGACTACGCAGCAGTAGAGCCGATCGTAGATGCCATCACCCCAGTTCCTGGCGGAGTTGGAAGCGTAACCACTTCCGTTCTGGTAGGCCATGTGGTTGAGGCAGCTATGCGTAAGGTAAACGCATAATCCAGAAACGACTTAATATAAAAGGTGTACAACGAAGTACACCATGTGTCCAAGCGTAAAAGAAGCTCTCCGGGGAAACCCGGGGAGCTTTTTTGAAGCCAAAAACAGGGGATCCCATTACGATTCAGAAACATGCTCCAGTATAAATTTATTTTGGCAATTACAAAAAATTTGCTTTTCTTATTCAAATATTGTACTATAGGAAGTAGCAAATGTCAGAATCACCAATTTTTCTGGCATTTTGAAATAAACGGAGGTTATTGGATATGGGAAAAGTGATGGCAGTGAACATCAGTGAGAAACGAGGAACTCAGAAGGTCAATGTCCACACTGTAAAACTGATCGAGAATTATGGACTGGAGAATGATGCCCATGCAGGGAACTGGCACCGCCAGGTCAGTCTTCTTTCCTATGAGAAAATAGAAGAATTCAAGTCAAAGGGAGCCCCGGTGCAGGACGGCGCATTTGGGGAAAATCTCATTGTGCAGGGCTTTGATTTTAAAACTTTGCCTGTTGGAACCCGGCTGAAATGCAATGATGTGATCCTGGAGATTACCCAGATTGGCAAGCAGTGCCACAATGGCTGTGAGATTTTTAAGATCATGGGGGACTGCATCATGCCAAGAGAGGGCGTGTTTGCCAGGGTGATCCACGGCGGCGTGATCTCAGAGGGAGACGAGATGGATTATGCTTGATCAGTACGGAAGAACCATTGATTATATGCGGATTTCCCTTACAGACCGCTGTAATCTGCGGTGCATTTACTGCATGCCAGAGGAAGGAATCTGCCAGATTCCCCGTACGGAGGTTCTAAGTGAGGATGAAATCTTAAGAGTCTGCAGCCTGGCCAGTGAGCTTGGGATTTCCAGGATCAAGCTGACGGGAGGGGAGCCTTTGGTGCGCAGGATCTGCGTTCCCCTTGTGAAAGAGCTGAAAGCCCTTCCCGGAATCCGCCAGGTGACGCTGACCACCAACGGTATTTTGCTGAAAGACCAGCTGCCTGGTCTGATGGAAGCGGGGCTGGATGCAGTGAATATAAGCTTAGATACTTTGGATGAAGAGACCTTCCGGAAAATTACCAGACGGGATGAGCTGAAGCAGGTGCTGGAAGGACTTGAGGCAGCACTTTCTTATCCTGATCTTAAGGTGAAAGTAAACTGCGTTCCCACTTTTCAGAGCCAGCAGGATCTTTTGCAGGTGGCGGCCCTGGCAAGGGAGAATCCGTTCCATGTGCGGTTTATCGAAATGATGCCAATTGGCCTTGGCAAAGAGTTTGCAGCGAGAGATGAAGAGACGGTAAAGGGGCTTCTGGAGCGTGCTTACGGTCCTATGACGCCTACGAAGGAAACCCTTGGAAATGGGCCCTGCCATTATTATACACTTGGGGATTTTAAAGGCAGAATTGGATTTATCAGTGCCCTGTCCCACAAGTTCTGCAGCCGGTGCAATCGTGTACGTCTGACTTCCACGGGATATCTGAAGGGCTGTCTTCAGTTTGAAAATGGAGCGGACTTAAAAGCATTGTTAAGAGGCGGCGCTTCCGATGCACTTCTGAAGGAAACCATCCAGAAGACCATTTATGAGAAGCCGGCAGGCCATAATTTTCAGGAAAAAAAGAACGGGACAGAAGAGTCCCATATAATGG
>CAVJRB010000019.1:0-2756 GCA_963651655.1 bacterium
ATATTATTCAGATCCTGTTTGCTTGGGATGGATATCACATGCATGATTTCCGAATCCCAAGCGATAATATTTTGATTGAGCAGGACATCGGTGAGGAAAACGCCTGGAGATATGGGGATTATTATGAGAATGACACTCTGGTAGATCCTTTTTTCCGCAAATACAAATGGGTTCGCTATACCTATGATTTTGGTGATGAATGGCGCCATAAGATCATGATTGAGAAAATCGACGAGACCTATCAGGAACGTGATGTGGTCTTGATGAAATATAAAGGGGATAATTTCATGGAGGATTCCGGCGGCATTTATTTTGCAGACGAGTCCGCACGCTTTGCGTTTGATCCAGATGAGACGAAAGCAAGGCTGGAAAATCTGAGCCCCCTATCCATTCGTGATCTGGAAGAACCGAAACTTTCAATTAATCCTAAAGATTACTTAAGAAAGCTATATGAACAATTTAATAATATGCAGCTGGAAGAAAAACGAGGCCAAAAGCAAGATTCCTTAATGACCCGAAAAATTGATAAGTGGGAGGGATTTTGCGAGAGTACCAATCTGGAAAGGTTAGAAATTACGGAAGCTCAATACAGCCAGGAAGAACTGCTTGGGGCTTTAGATATGCAGGAGACCTCGGATTATTGCAAATATTTACAGATACCAGTGAAAACATCGGATTCTAAGGAAGACAAAATTCATGTAGTGGCCCAAATGCTGCAGTTACATCCAGAATATTTGCTTTATACATTTACCGAGGAAGAGTTTGAGGCTTTACATAAGCTGACAAAGTCTCATCTGGAGAAATTTTCCCGGAATGATTGCCAGGAGGACACTGTAACAAAAGCAATTGGAATTGGGCTTTGTGATTTCCAGAACGATTCCGGACATGGAAAATTGAGCTTTGTCAAGGAGTGTAATGCATTATTAGGCAAAATAACTCCAAAGCTGAGAAAAGATACCTACCGCCAAATCAAGAAATTTGATGAACGTATGATGGCTCTTTTGCAGGTATATGGCATGGTAGATCTGGAAAGCTTTTATAAAATATACTGTCAGCTGTATGAGGAAAGGCAGGATAAAACAGAGTTTTTCAGATATATTTACTGGTATGGAAGCTTTAACTGTATCTTTAATACTTCCTATACAAATGACGGAAGAAGTTTTGCATCTATGAGTGAAATTGATTCGCAGAAGGTTCTTGAGAAGCTGGAAAAATACGGAAAAGACATGGAGTATGTTTTATTTTCCAGGGATGAAATTCGTTATCGTGCAGAAAATCTGGCGAATAGATCAGATTGGATCGATATGCTGTTTGAACTTCTTTATTATCAAGCAAAAATGCCAATGGAAGATACGCAGGAATGTCTGATGTCCATTGTAATTGGTATTATGAATGGAAATACTTTGGAGGAGTCATTTGAAATTGTATCTGAATGGTACAGGGATAAGCAGGATACCGTCGCGTATGCGGAAATCTGGGAGGCGATTTCGGGGATTATGCTGGAATTGGAATTGCCTATGCTCAAGGGAAGAAACAGAATCCAATATGCGGAAGAGAAAAAAGTGTCACCATGGACACTGGATATGACGGAGCATAATGCTTTGACTGCTTCGGGAAAAGAAATGCACATGTATGAATTTCCGGAAATCATTCAGGATACCATGTATGCGGCGGACTGCTTTGGACGCGAGGATGCGCTGGAAGCCCTTTGGGATTATAAGAAACAGAGCAATATATGTTCAGAGGAATTTCTGTATATGCTTTGCAATGCGTGTATTACCTTTGGAAAAGATGAGGAAGCGAAAATGCTTCTGGAAGAATTGGAAAAAGGTACAGTGGCCGGCAAAGCTGCTGCGAAAGTACTGAGAGAAAAACAGCAGGAAAGATATGATGTGGCCGATGATGAGTTTGACAAGGATGATCTGGTTTATCCATGGATGAATGCAGCTCCCCAGACCCCGTTTGTCCGTCAAAGCCCCAAAATAGGAAGAAACGATCCCTGCCCCTGCGGCTCCGGAAAGAAATATAAGAAGTGCTGTGGGAAATAATGGTTGCTTGCAAAGGAGACGAAATGCTATGAAAAATAAAAAATGGAAAAAATTTCGGCAACTGACAGAGGAATGCTACGACAATATGGTTGCGTTCAGTGAGAATAGTGACTGCTGGCAGCAGGCTTTTGAACTTCTGAAGGAGATTGTTCTGGAAGAACGGAAACAAAAGCCGGGATTTGCTTTAGAGTTAGACAAACTGGAAGAGGAAACAGATTACGCATATGATATTTCTGGATGGCTAGAAGATTGCCTGGATGAAATGGATATGCGGAAAGAGCATGAAATTCTTCTGAAAATGTGTGAGGATCTTCTGGATGTATTTGGCTGGCCTGAGTACACCGGATCAGATTTGAAAATACGCAAGGTATTTGCGCTGCTTAGTCTTGGTCGAAAACAGGAAGCAGTCTCCTATTTTGAAAAGTGGCTGAAAAAAGAACCGGAGAATATTACTGCTGCAACTGCTGGGATTTATGCATATATTGCGGTCAAAGACTATGAGAAAGGCCAGGTACTGATCAATCGTTTCATTTTGAATCCAAACGAGTGCGGAGAGGAAAATGATATAATCTTTACCGCAGCCTCAAAGTTCTACGAAGCAACTGGAAACAAAAAGGCGAAGAAGCAGATCGATAAAGCGTTGAAAGCTTATGATGAATATTTAGAAAAATATTTCAGCGAGATGGAGGACGATGAGCTGGAATTTGG
>CAVJRB010000020.1:0-2683 GCA_963651655.1 bacterium
GCCACAGATCATAGTGGGAAGCGATGATTATCCGCCTTATAATTTCGAGGATGCCAATGGCCTTCCCACAGGAATCGATGTGGATCTTGCGAGGGAAGCCTTCGGCCGCATGGGCTATGAGCCTGTTTTTTCCTACATCAACTGGGAAGAGAAAAAGGAACTGGTGGAAAGCGGATCGCTGTGCAGTCTACTACCAAACCGGAAGGAATTTTCACAGACCATGAGGACAGCCGGATTCCGCAGGTGCAGTCTGTATTTTCCCTGCAGAACCGGGAGCTGATCTATCCATTTTTAAGCAAAGGCTATGCAGATGCAGTAGCTGCCCATGAAACTGCCATTTTGCAGTATATGCAGGACTATGATCTGGAATACCGTATTTTAAGCGAGCCCTTGCTTACCGTAGGGCTTGGCGTGGCTTTTTCCAAAGACGATGACAGAGGAATCGATAAAGAGCTGACAGAAGTCTTTGAGGAAATGCGTCAGGATGGCACTATGCTGCAGATTCTGGGCAAATACCTGGATGATCCGGAGAAATATCTGGAGGTGGACGAGAATGAATAAAAAAATCAGATCTGCCGGCAGACGTACCAAAATATGGCCTTTTGAGCTTCTTATCGGATTTTTGCTGATCGGAGGCGTGTTTCTCATTGCCACCCATATCGACATGTCCAATACGGAGAAGCATCTTTCCGCTACTGTAAATTACATAAAGGAGCAGTGCAACAGCTACGACCGCATGAATCTTGCCTCTGAGACCAAAAGCCTGATGAGGGTGATCCAAAGCGCCCAGCAGATCCAACGGGAGCTGACATATATGGAGACCCTGGATCCTTCCTTTGTGCTGGATGAGGAGATTCTGGAAACCTGTGCCAGGGACAATTATGTGACCGGAGTTATGGTTCTTGACAAACAGGGGAATGCCAGGGCAGAGTATCACCTGGATGATTTTGAAATGGAGGATTTCGGGGAATATGTGGGAACGGATGTATTTCTTAGTACTGCAAAGTATCCTGAAAAATCCTATTCCGTTCGTTTTTCCTGTGGGGACGGCTCCTATGTGGATCTTGCAGCTGTGGGCAAAACTCTTGGGGAAGAAATTGTAGCGGTTTATTACCATACGGCAGAGGAATACATCAATTCCTTCAGTCTTTCCGTGGAATCTCTTTTATCCGGCTACAGTCCGGAGCATGACGGGACGATTGTGGTAAGTTCGGGGACGGATATTGTAGCCAGTAACGACGAGACTTTAATTGGAAAAAGTACCAACGACATTGAAATTCTGCGAAAAATCAAGGATCGGGCAAACAGCGATAAGCTGACCCATTCCAGAAGGGATGCTTCTTCTATGAGGCAGTATTTCGGACTGATGGAGCATGGCAGGGATTATTATGTGTATGCGTTTATGCCGGAACGGGCTGTGTTTGACACTACCTTCCAGAATGTGCTCTATTCGGTGATCATATATGTGATCATTCTGGGTGTGATTCATATGGTACGGTGGAAAACTGCCCAGGGATACCGGGAGGATCAGCTTCGGATCCAGCAGGAATACACGGAGAATCTTCAGGAGAAAAATGAACTCCTTCGGGAGGCTGTGGAGCAGGCGGACCGTGCAAATGTGGCCAAGACAAGCTTTTTGTCCAGGATGAGCCATGATATCCGAACTCCGTTAAATGGCATTATCGGGCTTCTGGAGATTGATGAGGCCCATCCGGATGATCTGAAGCTGCACCGCAGCAACCAGAAGAAAATGCTGATTTCCGCCAATCATCTGCTTTCCCTGATCAATGATATTCTGCAGATGAGCAAGTTAGAAAGCGGTGAGGTGTCCCTTTCCCATGAGCCTATGGACCTGAACCAGCTTTCCATAGATGTGCTGACCATTGTGGAGCAGCGTGCTGCAGAAGCGGGAATTACCCTGGAATATGACAAGAGCTCGGAGTGTGTTGCTCATAATCTGGTTTACGGAAGCCCGCTGCACATCCGGCAGATTTTCCTGAATATATACAGCAACTGTATCAAGTACAATAAGATCGGCGGAAAAGTAGAAACTGCCTGCAACTGTCTTGGAATTAAGGACGGGGTGGTGACTTACAGATGGACTATCCGTGACACGGGAATCGGCATGAACCAGGAGTTTCTGAAGCATATTTTTGATCCGTTTGCACAGGAGCGCTCTGATGCCAGAAGCGTGTACAATGGTACCGGACTTGGCATGTCCATTGTGAAAAGCCTGATCGACCATATGGGAGGAACCATTGAAATCTCAAGTGAGGAAGGGGTTGGGTCTATTTTCGTGATTACCCTGCCGTTTGAGATCGCAGAAAGTCTTCCGGAGGAAGAAAAGAAGGAGAAGCCTGAGGGCAGAGGGGATATTAAGGGACTTCATCTGCTTCTTGCAGAGGATAATGAGCTGAATGCGGAAATTGCACAGACGCTGCTGGAAGATGAGGGAGCTGTAATTACAGGGGTCCATGACGGGCAGCAGGCAATCGACCTGTTTGAGGGCCATCCGAAGGGAACCTTTGATGCCATCCTTATGGATGTGATGATGCCTGTTATAGACGGACTTTCCGCCACCAGAAAAATCCGCGCCCTTTCTCGTGAGGATGCCAGAACCATCCCCATTATCGCCATGACCGCTAACGCCTTCGACGAGGACATCCGCCGCTGTATGGAATCC
>CAVJRB010000021.1:0-5696 GCA_963651655.1 bacterium
CAGATCCTTCTGGATACTGCAGGGGAGGAATACTTTGTAAGCCGCTATGGCGGGGATGAGTTTGTGATTCTGGGAATCAATAAGCAAGAAGAGGAACTTCAGAAATTTATTGAAAAGCTGTTTCGAAATATTAGCGGGGCAAGGATGCCGTTTCTGGATCATACCGTTTGTGAGCATGTGACCATTTCCATGGGCGCAGTAAACAAAGAGGTGGAAAAGGACTACAGCCTTACCCAGTTTATTCACAGTGCAGATGAAAATCTTTACAAGGCGAAGAAAAACGGGAAGAACTGTTATGTATTAGAATAGGGGGAACTGTGAAGATTCACATGGATCATGGCAAAAGAAGCTGTGATTTCGGCAATTAGGAGAATTGTTTTTTGCCCTGTGAAATGGTAAAATAATCAGGTGATGCAAATGGAAAATGGGAAACAGGAAGACCTGTTTTTAAAGATATTTTCCAGCAGATAAAACTAAAAAAGAAAAGTGACGAGGTGTAAAGCTATGCAGGAAATGAAGCCAGTTAAAGAAGGCAAAGTACGCGAGATTTACGACAACGGAGACAGCCTGATCATGGTTGCCACAGACCGTATCAGCTGTTTTGACGTGATCCTGAACAACGAAGTGACTAAGAAGGGCACTGTTCTCACACAGATGTCCAAGTTCTGGTTCGATATGACCCAGGACATCCTGCCAAACCACATGCTTTCTGTTGATGTCAAAGATATGCCGGAGTTTTTCCAGCAGGAGAAATTTGACGGAAACAGCATGATGTGCCGCAAGCTGGATATGATTCCGGTTGAGTGTATCGTTCGCGGATATATTACCGGAAGCGGCTGGGCAAGCTACCAGAAGGACGGCACAGTCTGCGGAATTACTCTTCCGGAGGGACTGAAGGAATCAGACAAGCTGCCTGAGCCTATTTATACACCTTCTACCAAGGCTGAGATTGGGGATCATGACGAGAATATTTCTTTCGAGCAGAGCGTTGCTCATCTTGAGAAATACTATCCGGGACATGGTCAGGAATATGCCGAGAAGATCCGTGATTACACCATCGCATTATATAAAAAATGTGCAGAATATGCACTTAGCAAAGGCATCATCATTGCAGATACCAAATTTGAGTTTGGCCTGGACGAGAACGGAAATATCGTGCTCGGGGATGAGATGCTGACACCGGACAGCTCCAGATTCTGGCCGGCAGATGGATATGAGCCAGGTCATGGCCAGCCATCCTTTGACAAGCAGTTTGCCCGCGACTGGCTCAAAGCCAACCCAGACAACGACTGGACTCTTCCACAGGAAATCGTGGACAAGACCATCGACAAATACCTGCAGGCATATGAAATGCTCACAGGCAAGAAGCTGAAATAATTACATAGACCAAAACCTGCCGGGGATTTTCTCCCCGGCAAGTTTTTGCAAAAAAATTCCCGGGAGATGATATTCTCCCGGGAATTTGCAGTTAAATTTCAATTAGAACAGTCCTGTGATCTTGCCTGTTTCGTCTACGTCGATCTTCTCAGCAGCCGGAACCTTCGGAAGACCTGGCATGGTCATGATCTCGCCGGTAAGTGCTACGATGAAGCCTGCACCTGCGGAAATCTTCAGGTTGCGGACAGTTACTTCGAAGTCTGTAGGAGCACCAAGCTTGGTCTGGTCATCGGTTAAGCTGTACTGTGTCTTTGCAACGCAGATCGGGCAGTTGCCAAAGCCAAGAGCTTCCAGCTGTTTTGCCTGTTTCTGAGCGTTGGCTGTAAGGACAACTCTCTTGCCTCCGTAAACCTTCTGAACGATATTGTTCAGCTTGTCTTCAATAGAGCCTTCAAGCTCATATGCATATGTGAAGTCATTTGGTTCTTCAACCAGACGGATAACTTCCTCAGCTAACTTCTTGCCGCCTTCGCCGCCTTTTGCCCATACTTCGGAAAGTGCAACGTTAACGCCAAGCTCTTTGCATTTTGCTTCTACAAGGTCAAGCTCTGCCTTGGTATCGGTCGGGAATGCGTTGATTGCAACAACACATGGAAGCTTGTAAACATTCTTGATGTTGCTTACGTGTTTCAGCAGGTTCGGAAGACCTTTCTCAAGAGCCTCAAGGTTCTCGTTGTTCAGGTCAGCCTTTGCAACGCCGCCGTTGTACTTCAGAGCACGAACGGTAGCAACGATTACAACTGCGCTTGGAAGAAGGTCAGCCATACGGCACTTGATGTCAAGGAATTTCTCAGCACCAAGGTCAGCACCGAATCCAGCCTCTGTGATGGCATAATCAGAAAGCTTCAGAGCCATCTTGGTAGCGGTAACAGAGTTGCAGCCGTGAGCGATGTTTGCGAATGGTCCGCCGTGAACGATTGCAGGAACGTGCTCAAGAGTCTGAACCAGGTTCGGTTTCAGGGCATCTTTCAGAAGTGCTGTCATAGCACCCTCTGCGTGGAGGTCACCAGCTGTAACTGGTTTCTGCTCTGATGGTTTGCCGTATGTATAACCAATGATCATTCTGGCAAGTCTCTTCTTAAGGTCTGTGATGTCGCTTGCCAGGCAGAGAACTGCCATAATTTCGGAAGCTACGGTGATGTCATAGCCGTCTTCACGAGGCATACCGTTTGTTCTTCCGCCAAGTCCGTCTACTACATTACGAAGCTGACGGTCGTTCATATCTACACATCTTCTCCATGTGATCTTACGCGGGTCAATGTTCAGAGCGTTGCCCTGGAAAATGTGGTTGTCGATCATTGCTGCAAGAAGGTTGTTAGCTGCGCCGATCGCATGGAAGTCACCTGTGAAGTGAAGGTTGATATCCTCCATAGGAACAACCTGTGCATATCCGCCGCCTGCTGCGCCGCCTTTTACACCGAATACCGGTCCAAGAGATGGCTCACGAAGTGCAACCATAACGCTCTTGCCCATCTGCTGCATAGCATCTGCAAGACCAACGGTTGTAGTGGTTTTTCCTTCTCCTGCAGGAGTCGGGTTGATAGCTGTAACAAGGATCAGCTTGCCATCCTTCTTGTCGGTTTCTTTTAACAGATTGTAGTCAATTTTTGCTTTGTATTTGCCGTACTGCTCAAGATACTTGTCATCAATACCTGCCTTAGCCGCAATTTCAGTAATTGGTTTCATTTCGCATTCCTGTGCGATTTCGATGTCACTTTTAAACCCCATAATAAAAGCTCCTTTCGTTGTGTAAGATTAAATGGTTTGCAATACCGCTCCTTAAAAAGGCAGCGGCATTATCCCTCGTAAAAGGGGTACCGCCCGGTAAAAAAAGGACAGTATCTGAAAGTTCAAATACTGCCCAGACGGTCGGCTATGATCTGCTTCCGAAGTCCTTGTGGTAAACTCCACGATCCGTCAGTATTCAGAAGCTTTTCAATTGATGTACTAATTGTATCATTAAAAAAACATTTTGTCAAGAAAATAACGAACGGCATTATTGTCAAAAAACGAACAGTATATTTGTGAAAAGTAACAAAAATTCAGAAAGACTTTCCACATATATCTTGTAATTTAAAATGCTTTCAGAAAGGCTTCATAAAAATTTTATGACTTGGACAGTTGCGTATGGGGACAAGTATTGTTAGAATATAATATGAAATTTTTAATGGCAAATCTGTTATAGAAAGGTTGAATCAATCAGATGAACAGAACTGAATTTCTGGATACATTGAGAAGCCAGCTGTCCGGTCAGATGCATGAGGGCAAGGTGGCTGCACATGTGCGTTATTATGAGGATTATATTCAGTCCCAGGTGAGAAGCGGCCGTGATGAGCAGGAGGTTCTGGCTGAGCTTGGAGATCCAAGGCTGATCGCCAGGACTTTACTTGATACAGATGTGGACGATGGACAGGCAGACTATGCCGAGTACAGCACTTATTCCGATGAGACAGAGGACACACAGAGCTCCGGCGGGCAGCATGCCCATGTATGGCGCTTTGATACCTGGTACAGCAAGCTGCTTGGTGTTGTAGTCCTGCTGATCATCGTATTTCTTTTGTTCCATATTCTGGTGGCGGTGATTCCGTTCTTTGCAGTGCTGGCAGTGATCCTGTTTATCATATCACTGATCAAGAACCGGAATTAATGGATTAAGACATTTTTTAGAGGAAAGGTTTTTCAATGAGCAGTATAACAATAGAAGAATTAAAAAAGTTACCCGAAAATTCTTATCAGATCATCGACATCCGCGATGAGATTGAGATTTCCCATGGCGCAGTGAAGGGCGAAGTTGCCTGTAAGTCGGAAGAAATTTTGAGCAATCCGGATGTGGATAAGGCGAAGAAGCTTGTCATCTGCTGCAGCCGCGGAATCAACAGCAAGGAAGTGGCTGAGAATCTGACGGAAGAAGGTCTGGATGCAGTGAGCCTGGAACGCGGCTATATTGCCTGGCTTATGGACGTGATGAAGAATTCCCAGGATGAGGATTTTGCTAAGAATGTGGAGATCAGCCTCCGCAAGAAATTTAAGAAAAAAATCTGGTCCAAATTTACCAAGGCTATCAATACCTATGAGCTTGTGAAGCCGGGAGATAAGATTGCAGTCTGTATTTCCGGCGGCAAGGACTCCATGCTTATGGCGAAGTGCTTCCAGGAACTGAAGCTTCACAATAAATTTGATTTTGAGGTGAAGTTCCTTGTTATGGACCCTGGCTACAGCCCGGCCAACCGCCAGGTGATCGAGGAGAATGCGAAGAAGCTGAACATTCCCATCCGCATTTTTGAGTCAGATATTTTTGAATCTGTATTTAATGTAGAGAAGTCTCCGTGCTATCTCTGCGCCAGAATGCGAAGAGGCCATTTATATGCCTTTGCCAGGGAAATGGGCTGCAACAAGATTGCCCTTGGACATCACTATGATGATGTGATCGAGACCATTCTGATGGGAATGCTTTACGGTGCGCAGGTGCAGACCATGATGCCGAAGCTTCACAGCACCAATTTTGAGGGCATGGAGCTGATCCGTCCTTTGTATCTGGTGCGTGAAGACGACATCAAGGCATGGCGGGATTACAATGACCTGCATTTTATCCAGTGCGCATGCAAGTTTACAGATACCTGTACCACCTGCAACAACGAGAACCGCTCCAAGCGTGTGGAGATTAAGGAACTGATCCGCGACCTGAAGCAGGTGAACCCGTTTGTAGAAGGCAATATTTTCAAAAGCGTCGAGAACGTCAATATTGATACCGTTGTTGGCTACAAGCAGTATGGCGTCCGTCATTCCTTCCTGGAAAATTATAACAGGAAGAAAGAGGAGGAGTTGCAGGAGGATTAACGGCTGACTTTCCTGAGAACCCATACCAGAAGGAGGATGATCAGGATGGCGGCGAAGATTCCTGCCATGCCTTTTCCCATGATGGTAAGGGCAGCCATCACGGTGTTTGCCTGATCGCAGGAAGCAGCCAGATTGATGACCATACCTCCGGCTATGACAGAGGCAATCTGTCCGGATACATTGGCACCTGCAGCCTGCATGAGAATTACGTTGGTGGGATCTTCTTCCATTGCCATTTTCTGAATCACCCTCGAAGACATGGGGAAGGCTGAGATTCCGGCACCGCCGACCATGGGATTGATTTTCTTTTTCAAGAAAAGATTCAGAAATTTAGCCAGAAGGACTCCGCCGATGGTATCCATCACAAAAGCAAAAAGTCCGATCACCAGGATCAGCAGGGTGTCTTTAGTTACGAACTGATC
>CAVJRB010000021.1:5706-12553 GCA_963651655.1 bacterium
TGCTGAAGGAGATGGTGATTCCAAGAAGCAGGGTGATCAGGTTTGCCAGAATATTCTGGGCGGTATCGGACATGGTTCCAAGAACACCGCATTCACGGATCAGATTTCCGAACATAAGGAAGCCTACCAGCGCAACAGACTGAGGGGCAACAAGTCCCACGATCATGGTTACGGCGATGGGAAAGGCAATCCTTATGGTTTTGGAGACGGATTTCGGATTGTAATCCATGTGAATGCAGCGTTCTTTTTTTGTGGTGACAAGGCGGATGGCGAAAGGCTGCACAATAGGAACCAGAGCCATGTAGGAATAGGCTGCCACTGCAATGGCGCCGATGTACCTGGAGCCAAGAACCTGGGATACCAGAATGGAGGTTGGTCCGTCTGCTGCACCGATAATTCCGATGGAAGCCGCATCAGTAAGCCCGAACCCGAGAACTGCAGCCAGCAGGATTGCCGCAAATATTCCAAACTGTGCACCGGCACCGAACAAAAACAGAGAAGGTCCGGAGAGCAGGGGACCGAAATCAATCATTGCGCCGATTCCAATAAACAGCAGGATCGGCATTACCTCGGAAGCTTCGATTCCTACATGGAACATCCACTCAATGACGCCGTTTGCCTGGATTCCTCCGGAAAGAGTCTGATTTACCACTCCGGAAAATGGCAGGTTTACAAGAATGGCGCCAAATCCCATGGGCAAAAGCAGGGCTGGCTCGAAACCTTTCTTGATCGCCAGCCAGATCAAAGTGATTCCCACAGCGTACATTACCAGTTGCTGCCATGTCAGAGCCATAATTCCATCTGTTAAAAATTCCATAGTGTTTCCTCCTTTTGGGGTAGTATTGTGAAAAAATATATAAAAAAAGACTTTTATTACAATAAGGCATACCTAAAGATATGCGAATATTGTAATAAAAGTCTTGCTATTTCAATTCTATGCGGGCTTGCAGCATGCAGAAATCTTTTCCTAATATGCTTCTGCACTGCTTACCGTTCTGACGCATGAAAATCCATAATGAATCATGCTTCCCGAAAGCAAAAATCCAATATGCCAGCTACTCCCTTTCATTGAGGTTATTATAGTTTGTCCGGTTTGGTTTTGTCAATGGGAAAAAGCAGGCTTGTAAAAATTTTTTTCCAGGGGTATGATTAACAGTGAAAGGTCAATGCGTACAAGTGAAAAAAGGAATAGAAGGAGCAGGATATGTTATATTTTGAGAACGATTACTGTGAAGGTGCCCATGAGGCAATTTTAAAAAGATTACTGGAAACGAACATGGAAAAGGTGCCGGGATATGGACAGGACCCTTACTGTGACCAGGCAAAGGAGAAAATCAAGGCTGCCTGCGGCTGTCTGGATGGAGAGGTATATTTCCTGGTTGGAGGAACCCAGACAAATGCAGTGGTGATCGCATCCATGCTGAACCGCTATGAGGGTGTGCTTTCTGCAGTGACCGGACATGTGAATGCCCATGAGGCAGGTGCCATCGAATTCACCGGACATAAGGTGCTGCCGCTGCCGCAAAAAGACGGCAAGATCTCATCCGCAGATCTGAAGAATTATCTGGAAACCTACTATGCAGACGGAAGCTATGACCACATGGTTTTCCCGGGAATGGTATATATTTCCCATCCCACAGAATACGGAACTCTTTATACCAGACAGGAACTGGAAGATATTTCCGGCGTGTGCAGAAAATATGAGATCCCGCTGTTCTTGGATGGCGCAAGACTTGGATACGGTCTGGTGGCAGATACAGATGTAACGCTGAAAGATATTGCCAAATACACAGATGTATTTTATATTGGCGGAACAAAGGTAGGCGCGCTGTGCGGCGAAGCGGTTGTGTTCCCGAAGAAGGCACCGAAGCATTTCTTCACCATGATCAAGCAGCAGGGGGCACTTCTGGCCAAAGGAAGGCTTCTTGGAATTCAGTTTGATGCACTTTTCACAGACAACCTGTATTTGGAAATCAGCAAAAATGCCATTGATACAGCTGCGAAATTAAAGGCTGCCCTGAAGGAAAAGAACTATCAGTTCTTTCTCGATTCTCCTACCAATCAGATTTTCGTAGTGCTTGAGAACCAGAAGATGGAAGAACTGAGCAAAAAGGTGAAATATGGCTTCTGGGAAAAATATGACGACAATCATACAGTAGTCCGCTTTGCAACAAGCTGGGCCACAAAGATGGAAGACATTGATGCACTGATTGAGATCTTATAATTAACAGGAAAAGTTCTGGACAGTATCCATAAATGTGTTTATGCCTGACATGGTCCATTCATGGATACTGTTCGGGCAAAGCCTTCAGTGTAAGTGCCATAAGCGTGAAAGAACATTTTTTCTATTATTCATATCATTATTAAAATCCAAAAATAAGTAAAATTTCACAAAGTCTTATTTATATTTTGTTGCAGTCTGTCAGTAAACAACAACTTGTCCATATGTGCGTACAAGTTGTAAGATACAAATCAGGAGGAAGGAAACATGACGGAAAACGGCAAGCCCAAATATTTTACCCTGATGGAAGAGCTGAAAGAGGAAATCCTTTCCGGTCAGATACAGCCAGGAGAGAAGCTGCCCTCCGAGAATCAGCTTACAGAGAAATATTCCCTCAGCAGACATACCGTGCGCAAGGCCATAGCCCTTCTGGAACGGGAAGGCTACGTGGAAGCCTATCACGGCAAGGGAACCTTCTGCTCAGAAAAAATGCGGCACATGAAGAAGTCCAGAAATATTGCAGTAGTGACCACCTATATTTCCGACTATATTTTCCCAAGGCTGATCCAGGGAATGGACAATATCCTGTCCGAGCAGGGATACAGCATTATTCTGAAAAATACGGGAAACAGCCGCCAGAAGGAAGCTAGATGTCTGGAGGAGCTTTTGCAGAAGGATATTGATGGACTGATCATCGAGCCAAGCAAAAGCCAGCTTAGCTGCCGTCATCCAGGTCTCTATGAAAATCTGGACAAGTACCAGATCCCTTATGTTTTTATTCAGGGAATTTACACGGAAATGAAGGATAAGCCCCATATCCTTATGGATGATGTGCAGGGAGGATATCTGGTCACCCGGTATCTTCTGGAACTGGGACACCGCCGGATCATGGGATTTTTCAAGGCGGATGACATTCAGGGAATCAACCGGCACAAGGGATATGTAAAGGCGCTGCAGGAGGCTGGAATCAGCTACGATCCAGATGCAGTTGTATGGTTTCATACCGAAGACCGCAAGAGCAAGCCTGCCATGACGATTCGGGAGATGGTAAAAAGTAAGGAGCTGCCAGACGGAATCGTCTGCTACAACGACCAGATCGCGGTGCAGGTGATCGAGACGCTGGAAGCCTGCGGGCTGAAGGTTCCGGAGGACATATCTGTAACTGGTTACGACAACTCTCTTTATGCCCAACGTGGAACCGGAATCACCACCATAGCTCATCCCCAGGAGAAACTGGGAGAGATGGCCGCAGAGCTGATTCTGGAAAAGATTACTGGTGTGTCGGAAGAAGACAGTAAGGTGGAGCGAATGATACAGCCGGAACTGATCATCCGGGGCTCCTGCCGGAAATATGACTGAGATGATAACAATATTAACCAAATATACAACACAAGGAGGATTTTATCAATGAAAACAGGAAGAAATTACAAATTCTGGTTTTGCACAGGATCACAGGACCTTTATGGAGATGAGTGCCTTCGCAAGGTAGCAGAGCATTCCCGCATTATTGTGGATGAGCTGAACAAATCCGGAATGTTCCCCTATGAGATCGTGTGGAAGCCAACCCTGATCACAAACGAACTGATCCGCAAGACCTTCAACGAGGCAAATGCAGATGAGGACTGTGCAGGCGTGCTCACCTGGATGCACACCTTTTCCCCGGCAAAATCCTGGATCCTGGGACTGAAGGAATACAGAAAGCCGCTGTGCCATCTTCACACACAGTTCAACCAGGAAATTCCATACGACACCATTGATATGGATTTCATGAATGAGAACCAGTCTGCACACGGCGGCCGTGAATATGGACATATGGTTACCCGTATGGGAATCGAGCGCAAGGTAATTGTAGGACATTGGACAGATAAGAAGGTTCAGGAGCGTCTTGCATCCTGGATGAGAACTGCCATCGGTATTATGGAAAGCAGCCATATCCGTGTTTGCCGTGTTGCAGACAACATGCGCAACGTAGCAGTTACAGAGGGTGACAAGGTAGAGGCTCAGATCAAATTTGGCTGGGAAGTTGACGCCTATCCGGTAAACGAGATCGCAGAATATGTAAGCGCTGTTTCCAAGGGAGATATTGACGCTCTTGTGGAAGAATATTATAATAAATATGACATTATTCTGGAGGGTAGAGATCCGGAAGAATTCAAACGTCATGTAGCAGTACAGGCAGGAATTGAGATCGGTTTCGAGAGATTCCTTGAGGAGAAAAATTATCAGGCAATTGTTACCCATTTTGGTGATCTTGGAGCACTGCAGCAGCTTCCGGGACTGGCAATCCAGAGACTGATGGAGAAGGGCTATGGATTCGGCGCAGAGGGTGACTGGAAGACAGCCGCAATGGTACGCCTGATGAAGATCATGTCATCTGGAATGAAGGATGCCAAGGGTACCTCCCTTATGGAAGACTATACCTACAATCTTGTTCCGGGCAAGGAAGGAATCCTGCAGTCCCATATGCTGGAAGTTTGCCCGTCTGTAGCAGATGGAAAGCCAGCCATCAAGGTTTGCCCGCTTAGCATGGGTGAGAGAGAGGATCCGGCAAGACTGGTATTCACATCCAAGACAGGACCTGGAATTGCAACCTCTTTAGTAGATCTGGGAGACCGTTTCCGTCTGATTATCAATGATGTAGATTGCAAGAAGGTAGAGAAACCGATGCCGAAGCTTCCTGTAGGAAGCGCATTCTGGACACCAAAGCCAGATCTGGCAACTGGTGCAGAGGCATGGATCCTTGCCGGCGGCGCACATCACACTGCATTTACCTATGACCTTACTGCAGAGCAGATGGGAGACTGGGCGGCTGCAATGGGAATCGAAGCTGTTTACATTGACGAAGATACTACAATTCGTAATTTCAAGAATGAACTTCGCTGGAACGAGATTGCGTTCCGCAAATAAAAGGGAGGATTTACAATGGGAGCAGCAGAAGCAAAACAGGCGATCCTGGAGAACAGAACCGCTCTTGGAATTGAGTTTGGTTCCACAAGAATCAAAGCCGTACTGGTAGATGGAAATAACATGCCTATCGCATCAGGCGGACATGAGTGGGAGAACCGTTATGAGAACGGTGTTTGGACCTACAGCCTTGAGGACATCTGGTCCGGCATCCAGGACTGCTATCAGCAGATGGTAAAGGATGTAAAGGAAAAATACGGCATAGAGCTGACCCGCGTGGGAGCAATTGGAATCAGTGCTATGATGCACGGCTATATGCCTTTTGGCAAGGCAGGAAACCTTCTGGTTCCTTTTAGAACCTGGAGAAACAATATTACCGGAGAGGCAAGCAGAAAGCTGTCAGAGCTTTTCCAGTACAATATCCCGCAGAGATGGAGCATTGCCCATCTGTATCAGGCCATCTTAAACGGTGAGCCTCATGTGAAGGATATTGATTATATTGCCACTCTGGAAGCATATGTACACTGGAAGCTTACCGGACAGAGAGTTCTTGGAATCGGTGATGTTGCCGGAATGTTCCCGGTAGACAGCAGCAGGAAGGACTACAACGAGACCATGGTGCAGCAGTTTGATGAGCTGGTTTCTTCTTACGGCTTCCCGTGGAAGCTTCGTGAAATTCTGCCGAAGTGTCTGGTTGCCGGCGAAGATGCAGGATGCCTTACAGAAGAGGGAGCTAAACTGCTGGATGTGACAGGCAGACTGGAAGCCGGAATTCCAATGTGCCCGCCGGAAGGTGATGCAGGAACCGGAATGGTGGCAACCAACAGTGTTGCAAAGCGTACCGGAAATGTTTCCGCCGGAACTTCTGTATTTGCTTCCATCGTACTGGAGAAAGAATTATCTGCTCCGTATTCTGAAATTGATATGGTAGCCACTCCATCCGGACATCCGGTGGCAATGGCACATTCCAATAACTGTACAACAGATTTAAATGCATGGGTCAATATTTTCCGTGAATTTACAGAGGCAATGGGCATAGAAGCTGATATGAACAAGCTGTTCGGAACCTTATACAATAAGGCTCTGGAAGGCGATGTAGACTGCGGCGGACTTTTGTCCTACTGCTATTTCTCAGGCGAGCATATGACCGGATTTTCGGAAGGAAGACCGCTGTTCGTACGTTCCCCGGAGAGCAAATTCAATCTGGCAAACTTTATGAGAACCCATCTTTACACCTGTCTTGGTGCCATGAGAGTAGGTCTTGACATTCTGTTTAAGAAAGAGGGCGTGAAGGTTGACCGTCTTCTTGGACACGGCGGACTGTTTAAGACCAAAGGCGTAGGACAGCAGATTCTTGCAGATGCAGTGAACGCTCCGGTTTCCGTTATGGAAACAGCTGGAGAGGGCGGCGCATGGGGAATCGCAGTTCTGGCTTCCTATCTTGTAAATAAAGATGGAAATGAAACTCTGGAAGACTTCCTGGATACCAAGGTATTTGCAGGAAATCAGGGCAGTACCCTGAACCCGGATCCGGAGGGAGTAGAGGGCTTCAACATGTTTATGGAAAGATACATGAAAGGCCTTTCTATTGAGCGTGCAGCTGTGGACTCTAAAATCTGGTAATAGAAGGAGCATGTCAATTGCTGTAACGCCAGGTGTCTGAATCTGGTTATGCAATCGTGAAAGAAACCTTCTGTGCATTAGCGGCTTTTTTTACATAGC
>CAVJRB010000022.1:0-19198 GCA_963651655.1 bacterium
TTGTTTGCTATGCAATTTTATTCTTCTCTAACCACTACCTCTTTGTTTCAAACTTCTCCATCCACTGATCCATCTGCTCTGCCATCTCTGGGGTTGCACCTTTTTGCGGGCCGAAGATATGGCTGCAGCCGTTTTCGCCGCATAAGGGGTTATCTACGTCACAGGCAATTCGGAAATCACAGTCTTTCAGCTCTGACAGCATATGCTCACAGTTGATTGCCGCCAACTTTTCCACACCGTGTGCTCCAAACGGGACCTGTTTTCCACCTTCGTCCAGAAATTCTGCACCTAAGGCCTGAAGCATGCCGATTCCACCGTCATTGGTTGCACTTCCGCCAATTCCGATAATAAAATGACGGCAGCCTTTCCCGATGGCATCTTTTATCACTTCACCAACACCGTAGGTTGTGGTATTCAGCGGATTGCGAAGTTCCGGCGGAACCAGAGTAATTCCTGATGCTCCGGCCATTTCTATAATTGCGGTTTGGGCTTCCACAATCCCATATTCACAAATCACAGACTCCCCCAGCGGCCCTGTCACAGTCACTTTTTCCAGTCTGCCGCCAAGCCCCTTCGCCAACGCCTGCACCGTTCCCTCGCCGCCATCCGCCAAGGGATACACTATCGTTTCCGAATCCACAAACACTCTCCGAATCCCTTCCTCCGCAGCCCTTCCAGCCTCTATAGAATCCATACTTCCCTTAAATGAATCAATTGCAATTACTGCTTTCATAAACCTTTTCTCCTTCAAGATCAATCTGCTTTCTTATACTTAAATTTACATTTATAATAGCATAAAATTGCCAATTAAAATCCTGCATAATTACAAAAAATCCATTGTGTTCAAACTCTTTCTGTCTGAACACAATGGATTTTTTGCTTATGTTATATTATGACATCTTGCAGAAAGCCTTTGGAGGACATTCTCTAAATTAAACCTCCACCTCACAGCTCTCCGCCAGACAAATCTCTGCCACAGATTTTCCAGCGAAAATCTTATACTCACCAGATTCGGTAACGAAGTGGTTCAGCTGTTCATTGAAATAGGTGAAAGCAGCCGGGTCAAGTGTGATCTCGGCGGTCTTTTTCTCGCCGGGCTGAAGGTCAAGTTTGGTGAAACCGCGGAGCTCCTTCATGACACGCTCCACTTCAGAATCTGGTTTGCCTACATAAATCTGGACAGTTTCTTTTCCGGCAGCGGAGCCCACGTTTGTCACATCTACCAGCACTTTAAAGTTCGGATAACTGCCTTCCACACGAAGATCACTGTACACAAATTCTGTATAGGAAAGACCATATCCAAATGGGAAAAGTACAGGCACCTGTTTGGTGTCGTAGTAACGATAGCCCACAAAAATTCCCTCTGCATAATCTACCGTTTTTCCACCTGGGAATTCACCAATGCAGTGTGCGGAGCAATCCAGATGAGATACCGGGAAAGTCTCCGGCAAACGTCCGGAAGGATTTACTTTTCCGAAAAGCACTTCTGCCAGAGCAGTTCCGCCTTCCATCCCGTTAAACCAGTTCCACACAAGAGTATGTGCCTTGGAAATCCAGGGCATTTCCACCGGAGAACCGGAAAACATTACCATAATGGTATCCGGCACAGCCTCAAGAAGTTCCTCAATCAGCTTATCCTGTGCGTATGGAAGCTTCATATCCGGGCGGTCATGTCCCTCAAGATCCTGGAAATGATTCTGTCCGCCAACGAAAATAACGGTGTCATAATTTCCCTCTGCCGCTTTCTTCACAGCCTCAGCACGGTATGCATTCTGCTTCTCCAGAATTTCCGGGGCAACGCCGCCATTCTCTCCCATGGAACCGCCGCCGTTTTCCAGGCTGTCCGCCTGCCAGTTGGTTTCCGTATTCATGTGGTCAAAATTATCCGCATAATATCCCGGCACAAAATCTACCTTCGCATTTCCGCCAAGGAGCATTTTGATTCCAAGAAGAGGAGTGATCTCATAAAGAGCTTTAATCTCTGCGCTTCCGCCGCCATAGGACTGGATGCGGTTTGCGTTATCTCCGATTACCAGAACCTTTTTGGTTTTATCCGGGGAAAGAGGAAGCTGGTTCTTATCATTTTTCAGAAGAACGATAGATTCCCGGGCTGCATTAAGTATTTTCTGTCGGTGTTCAGGAGTGTTATAGGAGCCTGGCTTGCGGGTTACTTTGCCGACAGCTGAACCAGCACTTTCTGCTAAATTGTCATTAGTTCCAGAAAGCAATTTCTCAATTTCGTCCTCTGCCGCATTCTCATATCTTCCCAGCATATGCAGCCTGTACATCAGCCGCAGAATATTCTTCACTTTCTCATCAATCAGTTCTTCTGCGATTTCGTCGCTTTCTACCGCTTTTTTCAGCGGCTCTGCCATGCAATACTCATCAAAATTATCGGTAACGGACATTTCCAGATCCAGACCGCTTGTGGCAGCCTCTTTGGTCAGGTGGACACCGCCCCAGTCGGAAACTGCCATACCGTCAAATTTCCATTCCTCACGAAGAACATGATTCAGCAGGGTCTTGCTCTCGCAGCAGTGTTCCCCGTTATAGCGGTTGTAAGCACCCATCAGAGAATAAACATGCCCTTCCTTCACCACTTTCTCAAACGCCGGAAGATAAATCTCATGAAGTGCTCTCTCACTGACTTTTACCTCTACCCAGAGACGCTCTGTCTCCTGGTTGTTCAGCGCAAAATGCTTCACGCAGGCTGCAGTATCTGCACTCTGCACGCCCTTCACCAGCGGCACGGCCATTTCTCCGGTAAGATACGGGTCTTCACTCATATATTCGAAATTTCTTCCGCAAAGGGGACTTCTCTTGATGTTCACACCTGGTGCAAGAATCACATCTTTTCCACGGCCGCGTGCCTCCTCGCCCAGAACTGTTCCGGCTTCATAGGCAAGATCACGGTTCCAGGTTGCTGCCAGGGCGCTGTTGCTTGGCAGATAGGAAACATAATCATCAGAATTGCCGATTACCATCCAGTGGGCATCCTCGAAATCGTTGCGCACGCCCATTGGGCCGTCAGACATTACCAGTTCCGGGATTCCAAGGCGCTCTACGCCTCCGTTGTGAAACAGGCCAGTTCCATGGATCATGCTGATTTTCTCATCCAGAGTCAGTCTGGAGACTAATTCCTTTATTACCATTTCTCGTTTATTGTCCATAATGTTTACCCTCATATTTTATAAAAACAAATAAAGGACGAGTCATAGCCGCTGTCACAGATACACAAAATATCAAACTCTATGCTCGTCCTTTCGTTACATAAAGATGTTAGGGGCAAAAGGTACTTTGCCCCTGATATCACATAAACTCTATATCACAAATTACTTACAAATGCAAGTCGCGTCTCCGCCCTTTTCAAAGCTTACCACGCAGTTTCCATCCTGCATTTCCCATGCAGCGCCGTCTACAGCGTCCACATTTTCGTCAACCAGGACAACCTTGCAGGGCTTCTGTGCTTCCACATGTACATAAATTTTTCCAGCTTCTTTTTTCACAGAAACAACCGTCTCAACAGTCTTATCCATTCCATATACAACTGTGCTGGTTTCCTCGCCCTCTTTCAGGCAGTATGCTTTCACCGTTACATCCTGTGCGTAATCGTAATCCGGTTTAGTGGTATCTGCGCCAACGGCGATCAGGCTGTTCTCCTTTACAAATACCGGAATGCTTAAGTATCCGCAGTCCTCCTCATACCATTTGCCGCCGGCTTTTTTCTCACCAGTAAGATAGTGAGTCCAGGTTCCTTCCGGCAGATAGTAGATTGCCTTGCTGTCTTCATTGAAAATCGGGGCAACCAACAGGGAATCTCCGAACATATACTGCTTGTCCAGATATGCACAGGTTCTGTCCTGGGTAAATTCCAGAACCATACTTCTCATAACCGGAACACCCGTCTTAGAAGTCTCAATAGCGTTGCGGTACAGATACGGCATCAGTCCTGCCTTCACAGAAGTAAAGTAACGTACCACATCAACAGATTCCGCATCATAAGCCCACGGAACACGGTAGGAATTGCTTCCGTGCAGTCTGGAATGAGAGGACATCAGGCCAAACGCAGCCCATCTCTTATAAACATCCGGTGTGGAAGTACTTTCAAATCCGCCGATATCATGGCTCCAGTAGCCAAATCCGGACATGGTAAGGGAAAGCCCGCCGCGAAGGCTCTCTTCCATGGAAACATAATCGGACCAGCAGTCACCGCCCCAGTGAACCGGGAATTTCTGTCCGCCAACAGTCGCGGAACGTGCGAACAATACTGCCTCGCCTTTGCCGCGCTTCTTTTCCAGAAGCTCATATACGCATTTATTGTAAAGATAAGTATAGTAGTTATGCATTTTCACAGGATCGGAACCGTCTGCATAAACGCAATCTGTAGGGATTCTTTCACCAAAGTCTGTCTTAAAGCAGTCCACGCCCATATCAAGAAGGGCACCCAGCTTTTCCTGATACCAGTTCCAGGCATCCGGGTTTGTAAAATCTACGATTGCCATTCCAGGCTGCCACATATCCCACTGCCATACATCCCCGTTGGCACGCTTCAGGAAATAGCCTTTCTCCATTCCTTCCTGGAAAAGATAGGATTCCTGGGCAATATACGGGTTGATCCATACGCAGATATTCAGGCCTTTGGCTTTGATTCTGCCAAGCATTCCTGCCGGATCCGGGAAAACACGGCTGTCCCAGAGGAAGTCGCACCAGTGGAAATCTTTCATCCAGAAACAGTCAAAGTGGAATACACGAAGTCCGATTCCGCGCTCCTGCATGCCGTCAATAAAGCTCATAACGGTTTCTTCATCATAATTTGTAGTAAAGGATGTGGAAAGCCACAGTCCAAAGGTCCACGGCGCCGGAAGAGACGGCTTGCCAGTCAGGTCTGTATAGCGGGTAAGAACCTCTTTCATGGATGGACCGTTAATCACAAAGTAATCCAAATTTTCCCCAGGTACAGAGAATTCTACCTTGGCAACCTGCTCTGTCGCAATTTCGAAAGATACTTTCTCCGGGTGATTTACAAACACGCCGTATCCTCTGTCTGTTACATAAAATGGAATATTCTTGTAAGACTGGTCTGTGCTTGTACCGCCGTCCTCATTCCAGATATCAACGGACTGTCCGTTTTTGATAAAGGCGCTGAAACGCTCTCCAAGTCCGTAAACATGCTCATTTACTTCAAGTCCAAGCTGCTGGCGCATGTATGCTTTGCCATTCGGATCATTGTCATAGGCAAATCCAGTCCAGCCGGTACGCATATAGCCAAGATCTCTGCCTGCACTTGCGGTGAGAAGCTTGCCATCACGCTCATAGCGCATGCTCCAGTTCTTTTTGTTAATACGAAGTGCAAGGCTTCCACTCTTCACTACTACTTCTTCCTCAGTATCTGTAATCTCCGGTTTAAAATCCTTTGCAAAAGTCAGCTCAAACTCCGGTGTTTTTGCCTGAACTCCCAGATGATGGGCGGTCTGTACACGGATTACTTCCGGTGCAGGTGCGGAGATCTTCACAGTAAGGTTGATTCCTCCAAGAGTGTCACCTCTGTGATTAATATTCGCAGTAGGCGCACAGATAGTTACATCCTGCTCTGTGGTTTTTACAAAATATGCTTCCTTCGGGGAAAAGCACTCGATTCCTTCTTTCTGCAGCCAGCAGCCATTTCCAAATTTCATATCTATTTGCACTCCTTTTCTTTTTTGCCCTTTTCTTTATCACGATTATAGCGAAATTTTTTCCATTTTAATACCGCAATTTTTCAACAATTAATGCCTGTTTTTTTTCACATTCTTATGTGTCTTTCATAGTGCTTTCGCCATTGACAAAACAATATTCAAATCAGTATACTGTACGTGACAGCAACAATTTTAAGAGGTAAAAATCCATGAAATTTCGTACACGCATTTTGTCTGTTTTCAGCCGCCCCAAAGTCCAGCAGCAGCTGGTTATGATTTTTGTTCTGGTTCTGATCATCCCGGTAAGCCTTTGCGGCATTCTGCTTTATCAGTCCCAGAAAACCCTGACACGCCACTATAAGGAGCAGACAGAATCTGATAATCTGCGTGTGAAATCTATTCTTTTTGATGTAACCACCAATCTTTATAACGTTTCCCAGACCATTGCCTACGACAGCGATCTGGAAGAGCTTCTTACCACAGAATATTCCTCCCAGCTGGACGCCCAAAAGGCAATTGAGCAGTACAGCACCATCAGTGGAATTCTGAACCGCGAAACTTCCATAGAAGCCTTAAATATTTATACTTTAAATGACACCATAGGGGATTACAATGTTTTTCACTATGCCACAGAAGAAATTCAGGATACGGAATGGTTCTCCAATGCATCTTCCAACGCTGCCGCATTCTGGAAATCCGAGAACCGCACCGATCAGTTCGACAATGATTACTGGCACCTTAACCTATACCGCCGCATTACGTTTCCCCAGGCGCATACCTTTGCCGTTCTCTCTATTGAGGTGAGCAATAATTACCTGCGCAACCGCATTGATAATACCCAGCACAGAAGTATTCTTACTGTCAACCAGGATCCTGTTTTTTACAGCTCCGTGCGGGCCCATCAGGGTACCGAAATGCCTGCGGTTATTGACTATGACGCCGGATTTTATGCAGCCACAGGTGCCATGGAGCTGTACGGTTGCAAGGTACTGGCTTCTGTCAGCACCATTGTTCCCCTGAACACCAGTGACAAAATGTACATTATTTCCTATGACACAAGCGCGCTGGAGGATGTGAATTCAGTGCTGAGGACCTATATCCTGATCATTCTTGCCACCATGCTGATTCCCTGCCTGCTGTTTTTCGTGTATTCCCACTATTTCAGTGCCAGGGTGCTGACCCTTCGCAAAGCCATGTATCAGGCAAGCCGGGGAAATTATGACATTATGGATTCCTTTACCGGAAATGATGAGCTTTCGGAAACCTTCCAGGATCTCCGCGTGATGATCGACGAGATCAAGGACAAGGAGGCTCAGATTTACCAGGCCAAAATCCGGGAACAGGAAATCATCAACCACAGACAGCAAATGGAATTTAAGGTTCTTGCCAGTCAGATCAATCCTCATTTTCTGTACAATACACTGGAAACCATCCGTATGAAGGCATTTACCAACGGAGACCGTGAGGTTGCCAATGCCATTAAGCTTCTTGGCAAGTCCCTGCGCTATGTGCTGGAAAATACCGGAACCGTTTCCATTTCCCTGGAAAAAGAGCTGAATTATATTCATACATATATCTCGATCCAGAAGCTTCGATTCGGTGACCGTGTAAATTACACAGAACAATTACAGGAAAATCTAGCTCTGAATCAATATACGATTCTGCCCCTTATGCTTCAGCCTATTGTGGAAAATGCCATCTCCCACGGACTGGAGGGGCGGGACACAGACGGGCAGATTATTCTGGAAATATATGAGGACAATCCTCAGGATCCGCAGTTTTTATGCATTCATGTAAAAGATAACGGCTGCGGTATGACAGCGGATGAGCTTGAAGCTTTGCGTGTGAGAGTGGCTACCAAGGATGAGACCCGCACACGCAGTATCGGACTTTACAACATTGACCAGCGGCTGCAGCTTTGCTATGGACCGGATTGCCGTCTGGAAATTTACAGCACACCAGGAGCAGGTACGACTGTCTGCCTGCACCTTCCAATTGCAAAAGTAAAAATGGAGGAAACACTATGAAAGTTCTGATTGCAGATGATGAAGCAGTTGTTCTGGAGGGTTTGAAATATATTATTGACTGGGAATCGCTTGGTTTTTCCATTTGCAGCCAGGCGAAAAACGGAAATGAAACTCTGGAAAAAATTATGAAGCTTTCCCCGGATCTTGTTCTTCTTGATATCCGTATGCCTGGGCTGACAGGGATTGAGATCGTGCAAATTGCCCGTGAGAGGGGATTTGCGGGACATTTTATCATTCTCAGCGGATATTCGGATTTTTCCTATGCACAGACTGCAATCCGCTATGGCGTGGATTTTTACCTGACCAAGCCTATCGATGAGGATGAGCTGGAAAATGCGGTGACTACTGTCCGCAACCAGATCGAGGAAGAACATAAATCTGCCCGTACCCTTCACCAGTACCGTGAAAGTGCCAGGGACACCATTATCCGGAATCTTCTTACCGGAGATTTCCGGGATGTTTCCGAGCTGAATCTTTCGGATCTGCGGCTGTCTACGGATATTTATCAGGTTGTGGCTTATGAGCGGTTTACCCAGGATCCGTTCCAGATTCCATGGGATTTTGCAGAGCTTCTGCGGGTAACCAACCAGGATCATAATTCTTTTGACCACATTACCATTGACCACAGGGAAATTATTCTCCTCAAGGGAAATTTCGCTTTGGAGCGTTTTGACAGGCTGCTGGCCCATTACAAGGTGAATCCCCAGAAGGGCTCTCCTCTGGATTCCCTGTTTCTTACTTTTGGACGAAGAGTTTACAGGCCAGAAGATATTGTGCTGTCTTATCTGGATGCCAGCAACCTAATGCAGAGAAGATTTTTCTGCAAATTCAATCAGCATGTGCTTGGATATGATGAACTAACTTATGGAGACCAGCTGACTTATCACGTTTCCGATGAGGAGGCACACCACTACTCTGCTTTGCTGGTAAATTACATTCAGAGCCAGAACCGCTACCGGATTCCGGAGGTTATGGAGGAAATTGCAGGAAAGCTTTATTACTGCGGAGATGAGCTTTCCGTGATCAAACGGTTTCTCATTGATATTTATCTGCAGATCAAGCAGAAGATTTCCCAGATCTATACCAGCGTGCAGATTCCTTTTTCCACAAATTCCGCAATTATCGACCTGATCGATGGGAAATACTACCTATATGAAATTATCAAGGTGCTGACGGAACAGTTTGAAATGTGCATGAACGCAGTGGGAAGCCCGTCCAGCGAGACGATTATGGACGATATTCTCCATTACATCAATCACAATTACCGGGATAACCTGAAGCTCGAGACCATTGCTCCGCTATTTGGATACAACAGTGCTTACCTTGGGAAAATTTTCACCAAAAAGGTGGGGGAAAGCTTTAATTCCTATCTGGACAGAGTGCGAATTGAACAGTCGAAAGAACTTCTGAAAGATCCGGAACTGAAGGTTTACGAGATTTCCGACAGAATCGGTTATAAAAACGTGGATTACTTCCACAAAAAGTTTAAGAAATATGTCGGAGTCAGCCCTGCGGAATATCGGAAAACATTATAGTTGACATTTTGATATCTAAATGATATCATATCCATATCCAATAAGTGTTGCATGTTTCGGAACAGCCGATCTGACAGTTGTTCCAGTTAGGAGGACAATTATGCAGGAAAAAGTTTTGGATAACAAGAAAAATGGTATGGGTATGATGGTGCTGTTTATTCTGCTTTATGCAGCAGCTGCTGCCTTTACTACAATCGGTGCTATTTTTTACTGGATCCCGTTGATGGTGATTGGAATCATCTGGCTGGCATTAGGATGGATTCCCTTCTGCGGATTGCGAGTACTGAAGCCACAGGAAGCCCTGGTACTTACTTTGTTTGGTAAGTATGTGGGAACTCTGAAGAACGATGGCTTCTACTGGGTGAATCCTTTCTGTACAGCTGTGAACCCGGCCGCGAAAACCAAACTGAACCAGAGCGGTGATGTAGACGGCGGAAATGCTGCCAAGTCAGTTCTGACTCTGGCTGCTGCAGGAACGACTGCTTCTGCAAGTACTTCCTATGTAAGCAAGAAGATTTCCCTGAAAATCATGACTCTTAACAACAACCGCCAGAAGATCAACGATTGTCTGGGTAATCCGGTGGAGATCGGAATTGCGGTTATGTGGCGTGTGACCGACACAGCGAAGGCAGTTTTCAATGTTGACAACTACAAGGAATACCTTTCCCTGCAGTGCGACAGTGCACTTCGTAATATCGTAAGAATTTATCCTTATGATGTGGCTCCTAATGTGGATACTACCGGAGACGGAGTTGCAGATGAGGGAAGTCTTCGCGGTTCCAGCGAGATCGTAGCCGGACGTATCCGTGATGAGATCCAGCAGAAGGTTGCGGAAGCTGGTCTTGAGATTATCGAAGCACGTATTACATATCTTGCCTATGCACCTGAGATTGCTGCAGTTATGCTGCAGAGACAGCAGGCATCTGCTATTATCGATGCCAGAAAGATGATCGTGGATGGTGCTGTTGGTATGGTGGAAATGGCGTTAGAACGGTTGAATGAGAATAACGTGGTGGAGCTTGACGAGGAGCGGAAGGCTGCCATGGTTTCCAACCTTCTGGTAGTACTGTGCGGCAATCATGATGCACAGCCTGTGGTTAATTCAGGAAGTCTTTATTAATGGCAGATACCCGACCCAAGAAACAGATTCCCCTCAGGCTGTCTGCCAAGCTGTATGACCAAATCGCAGCCTGGGCTGAGGATGATTTCCGCTCCGTAAACGGGCAGATCGAATATCTGCTTACCGAATGTGTCCGGCAGCGCAAAAAGAACGGAAAATACGTCTCCGACACCATGGACGAACCGCCGGAACTGGATATTGAATGAATCTCATATTTTTCAGAACAGGGAGTGCCCAAAATTGCACTCCCTGATATTTATCTATTGTAATTAAAGTCTCATATATAACACACATTTATTAAAAATTTCCAGAATTCTGATATCATATAGGAGATCTTATCTTCTGTATTTAAGTTTTCCATTAATCTTGCAGGATAATTTCTATGCAGATTAGTGGTAATTCAGTGTTTTATTTTCTATGTTCTCAAGTATCCCTATGCTTCTGTACACTTCAGCAATTATGTAACTCTACATACACAATCTCTGCTTTATCGCTGCAATATCGCTTTCGTGCTTCCTTACATAAAACCAAAGTCGGTCTTGATCTTCCTGCTTCTTTTGAATTTCTTCCATCTTTCTGTAAAGATCAAGATGACTTTCTGCAAGAGTCTGAATCTTCACGTCTGTGTGATTCTCCACATGAAGCTGAAGACTTCGCACAATCTGATTCAAATTTGTAACCCTTGTGTCCAGTTCGCAGACATGTTTGTCTACACTCCGAAGATTTGCTTCCATATCCTCGAATCTGTTCCGAGTTTCACACTCGAAGTCATCAAACCTTTTTTCAAGCTTATCAAATCTTCCCTCGAGCTTATCGAATCTTCCCTCAAGTTTATCGAATTTCCCCTCAAGTTTATCGATTCGTCTTTCGAACCCATTGAATTTTTCCTCGAGTCCTCCGATTCGTGTCTCCAATGGCATAAGCAATCCTGCTATTGCCTGCAGATCTTCTTTTGTCAACATATATTCTCACCTCCATATATTTAAGATAAAAAAAGTATATCAGCAAAATAATATAAAAACAATACTTGAAGTACATTTTGTTCTGTGTTATAATCACGCCCCATTTCCAGCCATTATTCAAATTTTAAACATATGCTTCATCCAATCCCCTGCCAGCTGGATCCAGCTTTCGCATTCTGCCTGGATACCGTAGCCGTTGGGGCAGGCGGTTTCTGCGGTGGCAAGGCCGAGGCCGTGACCTCCTACCGGGTAGATGTGTAACTCCGCCGGGATATCCAGTGCATGAAGTGCCTGGAAAAACAGCAGGGAGTTTTCTACCGGGACGGTGTCATCCGGTGCAGTGTGCCACAGGAAAGTCGGCGGTGTATCTTTGCTGACACTGTATTCCAGAGATAAGAATCTGCGCTTCTCTTCATCCACATAGTCCTCACCAAGAACTTTCTCAAAAGATCCCTGATGTGCCTTTTCTCCGGAAGTAATTACCGGATAACTGAGCATCAGCCCATTTGGCTGAAACTTCTTCGCATCCATTCCAAGCGCCTCTGCTACAAATGGCTTATTCCAGAACACCCCAAGGCTTGCTGCCAGATGTCCTCCTGCGGAAGATCCCTGAACTACGATCTTGTCTGTATCAATATGCCACTTCTCTGCATTTTCACGAAGCATTGCAACCGCTGTGGCAAGCTGCAGAAGCGCCTCTGGAAACCGTGCCGGGGCTACGCTGTAACGCAGAATCGCCGCATGATATCCCATAGCCATAAACTTAACAGCCAACGCCTCTGCCTCACGATCTGAAGTCATCTGATACCCGCCTCCCGGGCAAATCAAAACAACCGGCCGCTTTCTCCCCAAATCAATCTCCGGTGAATTATCCAGGAAATAAGTAAACAAATTTGCCTTAAACTCCGAGTCCTTTAACTGGATTTCTATTTTTTCATGAATCATTGGTGCCGCCTCCTATATTATTAAAAGTTTTTCCAAACATAAATCTAACCCTATCTTAAATATCTCCCCATCAAAAATCAAGGGAAAATGGATGCTCTACATTACCAGTAACCAATGCAAACGCACGTCCGTGAGTCCACTATCAATTTTCCAACAACATAACCCCTTTAGCCTCCAGCGTCACCACCGTTCCGCCGTCATACTGCTCCCCGGTAAGCAGATCTTTCCGAGCCTCATTCAGCACAAATGCAGTCTCCTCATCATTATGGTTCAGCACAAACATCACGCCTTTTCCATCTTTAAACCTTTCCGTTGCCTCAACTCCCTCCGGAGCCTCCAGAACCGGAAAAATCCCTTTTTCTTCCATGCGCTCCCTCATAAACATCCGGTAAAACTCCTGGGAAGAACGGGTTCCCACATAGTACGCCTTTCCAGCCCCAAAGCTGTTTTCCGTAATCACAGGCGTGCCCGCGTAAAAATCTTCTTCATAAGAAGCCAGCTCTCTGGCCCCTTCCAAATGCATCAGGTCGCACAGCAACGAAGCCTCACAGGAAACACCGCCATACATAAAGTGATTTCTCTTATCCCGGGGAAGGGCATCGGATTCCTCCACCCAGATTCCCAGAATGTCACGCAATTTTCCCGGATAGCCCCCTGTAATAACCAGGTCATGCTCATCCACAATGCCGCTGAAATAAGAAGTAATAAACGTGCCGCCCTTCTTCACAAACTGGCGGATTTTCTCATCCGTATTTCCCTTTGTCATATAAAGAAGAGGTGCCGTCACTACTTCATACTGCTCCAGATCGTCCTCCACGCCAATAATGTCCACTGCATAATTCTGTTCCTCCAGCGCCCTGTAATACAGGAAAACCTCGTCCAGATATTTCAGATCACGGCTTGGGCCGGCAGAATACTCAATTGCCCACCAGTTGTCCCAGTCAACCAGAATCGCTGCCTTTGCCCGGCTTCTGGCACCCAGGGTCTTATCCCCAAGCTGCTGCAGTTCCTTTCCCAACTGCGCGATCTCCCGGAACACTCTGGTATTCTCTGTTCCCACATGGTCAATCACCGCTCCATGATACTTTTCACATGCACCAATGGAACGTCTCATCTGGAAAAACAGTACCGCATCTGCCCCATGGGCCATAGCCTGATAACTCCACAGACGCATAACCCCAGGACGCTTCAGCGCATTGTACGCCAGCCAGTTGGTCACACTTGGCGTCTGTTCCATCAGCACAAAAGGCTGTCCCCCTTTGATTCCCCGCATCAGGTCATGATTCATGGCAATTCTGGAGTAAGAATCTTCATTTGCCGGATAATTGTCCCAGGAGATAAAATCCATGGATTTTGCCCACATCTGATAATCCAGCGGCTTATAAAATCCCATGAGATTTGTGGTAATCTTTGCGTCCGGAACCACAGAACGGATTGCAGCCGCCTCTGCCTGATAGCATTTCAGCATCCCTTCTGAGTTGAAGCGGCGGTAATCCAGGGAAATCCCCTGAAAAGTGGTGCGGTCTGGCTCAAAATGCTCACTCAGCATATTGGGCAGCACAATTTCATCCCAGTCATAGAAGGTATGTCCCCAAAAGCTGGTATCCCACGCTTTATTTACTTCCTCAATGGTGCCGTATTTTTCCTTCAGCCAGACCCGGAACTGTTTTTCGCAGTTTTCACAGTAGCACTCTCCGCCATACTCATTACAGATGTGCCAGCCAATCACGCACTCCCGCTTTCCATACCGCTCTGCCAGCTTTTTCGCCAGAAGAATAGAATACTTCTGATAGGTCGGACTGTTCTGGCAGGAATTATGGCGGCTTCCGAATTTCCGCTTCATGCCGTTAAACTCGGTACGCAAAATATCCGGGTGGCGCTTGGCCATCCATGCCGGATGCGCCGCTGTAGAAGTGGCAAGAAAAACCTTCAGCCCGTTTGCTTCCACCAGATCCATGATCTTATCCAGCTTTTCAAAATTATAAGTATCCTCACTTGGCTGCAGCGCTGCCCAGGAAAATACATTCAGGGTTACCTCATCAATTCCCGCCAGCTTAAAAAGCCGCATATCCTCTTCCCAGATTTCCTCCGGCCACTGCTCCGGGTTGTAATCTCCGCCATATAAAACTTTATTGATTCTGCTGTCCTGAAACATAAAATTTTCTCCTCCTGTACGAACGTTTCATGAAAAAAGAGAAAAGCAGGAGAACCCCTTACGGATCCCCCTGCCCTCGTTATAAATCCGGCACTTATTTTATTCTTCCGGTGCCTCAGTAACTTCAGCCTCAGCTGTATCTGCTGCTGTATCGGTCTCTGCAGACGCATCAGTTTCCGCGCTGTCATCTGCACTTCCGTCTACAGTCTCCTCAGCAGCTGCATCTGTTCCATGCTCTTCCTCATACTGCTTTACAACTGCCTCACGGGCATCATTCTGAGCCTTTGCGCATTCCATATCGTAATCCAGTACAGTCTGATAATCCAGACCTTCCAGTGTATCCTGCATTTCTGCAAGAAGGGAATTGAACTCGTCCTCATCAGATGCGAATACCATCTTCCAGGAATAATCTACGATAGAAGCCTTGCACTGTCCGCGAAGCGTGCTGATCTGGGAATCTTCCTCAGGAACTGCATATCCGCTTCCCGGTGCTACCATGATCTGATCATGGCTTGTAAGGTAATCCATTGTTGTATCTGCGCCAGTCTGCTCTTTCCAGTCATCATACAGTGCATTGTCCTGAGATCCCAGAACAGAATTCCATGTTGTATAGTCATAGCAGATTCCGGTTTCCGGGTCAGTATCAAGCTGGTTTACTGCTTTGTAATTCAGTGCGGAAACACCGTCTTTCCAGGTACCGCCGCCCCACTCGTCCGGAACATTTACGGTCTCACCATAAAGAGCCTGTTTACCAAAGTCTGTAAGAACCGGCTCGCCGTCTTTCATTTCCCAGGTAAGGCCTTCCGGTCCGCAGGTACTTGCTGTCTGCGCACAGGATTCCATAATTCCTTCCGGAGAATACAGCCAGTCGATAAAGTCTGCCAGTCTCTGCGGATCCTCCGCTTTGCTTCCGATCATAATTCCGGCATTTCCACCGTTTCCGTTAACCTGGCATCCATAGGAGAAAATACACTCATCTGCGATTGGAGCAAGCATGAAGCCTTTTCCCTCTGCTTTGTTTGCGTCAGTGTTGTAGGCAGCCTGTCCAAGCCATGGATATGGGGAAAACAAGATCTGGCCGTCCTGATATTTTGCAAACAGGGTATCATAGTTCTGTGTTGTGGACTCCGGATCTACAAGTCCCATCTGGTTTGCCTCAAACAGGAACTTCAGGGATCTTACATATGCGGAATCACTGTCGATAAAGCTCTGATAATCAGAACCATCTGCTTTTGCAAGCACGAAACCAATCTCATCATATCCATAGAAGCTTGCTTCCGGCTTGGCATTTGACATCAGGTTTCCATCCCAGTCCTTGAACAGGGAAATGGCATAAGTCTGTTTTCCGCTGTCGCTTGTAGGTACTGCTTCCTGCATTTTCTGAAGTGCCGGAAGAAGATCCTCCAGTGTATTCAGCTCCGGATAGCCTGCTGCTTTGTATGCATCCCATCTGAGATAAGCACCGTAGTTAGGCTCAAGTCCCTCGGAAGAGGTTGTAGGGGAATTGCTGGATGACTCAGAAGGAATTGCCCAGATTCCGTCCTCTTCTACAAGCTGGCCAGTTGTCTCAATTGCGCTGTCATATCTGTGAACATTCTCGGCATCCTTAAGATAATCGGTCATATCAATAACCAGACCTGCTGTTACCAGGTTCTGAAGGCGTCCATTTCCGCAGCCTGTGATGATCAGATCACCAAGATCTCCTGCTGCTGAACGTGTCTGGAAAAGAGTATCTCCGCCGCCGGCTACGTTCGGCGCAATAATGTTCAGTTCCATATTGAATTTGTCTTTTACGATTTTTGCAAACCAGCCAGACTGGATTCCCTGATAGTTTGCCATGCTGTCAAATACATCTACTGTAATAAAGTCTTTGTACTTGGAGCTTCCCTCAGTCTCGCCCTCACTGCTGTCTGCAGTTTCTGTGCTGTCGCCTGCCTCACTGGTGTCTGCTGTGCTTTCTACGGCAGTGCTTTCTGTGGAATCACTGTTGTCAGAGCCGCAGCCTGCCAGGGTTCCGGCAATAAGTGCTGCACTAAGCATGACGCTGATTGCTTTTCTTTTCATGTTTCCATCCTCCATTAATCTTTTTTCATTTTACTTGCTATGTATAAGTTTGTCACTTATTTTTATCAACCTTTTACAGAACCGATCATAATACCTTTGACAAAGAATCTCTGGAATAATGGGTAAATGAACAGGATCGGAAGTACAACGATTACGGATACGGTCATACGGATTGAGGTCGGGGTCTGCTGGGTTGCAATGGCCGCCATATTCAATGCACCGCCGGTACTGTTCTTAACCATTGTTGCAAGGGAACTTGCCTGGTTGATGTAGGTGTACAGAAGATACTGCAGAGAGTAAAGCTTCTGATCGGTAATGTAGATCAGGGTATCCTGGAAAGAGTTCCACTGTGCAACAGCCGCGAAAATAGCAACCGTTGCAAGGATCGGGGTACAAGCCGGAAGAATGATCTTGTAGAAAATCTTAAAGGTTCCGGCACCGTCAATCTCAGCTGCTTCCTGTAATGCCTTCGGGATAGATTCCACATAGGTTTTTACCAGGATAATGTTGTACGGCTGCACAATTGCCGGGAGAATATATACCCAAAAGGTGTTGTTCAAATGCAGGGTCTTCATTGTGATAAACATTGGGATCAGACCTGCGTTAAAATACATGGTGACTACAATTACACGATACCAGAAGCTTCTGCCCCACATTTTTTCCTGGGTAAACATAAAGCCGAGGAACGCACTTGCCAGCACGGTAAGCCCGGTTCCCAGAACAGTTCTTGCCACGGAAACCAGCGCCGCTGTGGAAAGTCCGGAAAGCTGAAGCACCTGCTTGTAGTTCTCTAAATGGATTCCCTTTGGAATCAGGGTGATCATGCCGTTGGCGCTCAGATCGTTGGCGCTGATGGTATTAATGATCAGGTAGTAAAACGGATACAGGCAGATCAGTGTCAGAAGCCCAAACAGCAGATAGTTAAATACGTTAAAAACCTTATCGGAAGCAGACAGAGGCTTTTTCTTTTCTTTATATACAACTTTTTCTTTCATCTCTTTCTCCTTCCTTTTAGATAATGGATTCTCCACGGGTCTTCTTGGAAACAAAGTTTACAACGAACAGCAATACCACACTTACCACACTCTTTAACATACTGATCGCAGTTGCAAGGGAAAGGCTTGATCCGGTCATACCGATGTTATATACGTACAGGTCAAGCACCTGGATATGAGCCTTGTTGAAAGAGTTCTGGAATACGAAATACTGATCCATACCATTGTTCAGGAAGTTTGCTACGGAAAGCATCAGCATTACGAAGTAGGTTGGAAGCAGCGCCGGGAATGTAATGTGGCGCATGAGCTGGAAGCGGTTTGCTCCGTCCACTCTTGCTGCTTCGTATTGTTCCTGGTCAATTCCTGTGATAGATGCCAGATACATGATCGCGCCCCAGCCAAGGCCTTTCCATGTATTCCACAGAAGCATTGTCAGCCATGTGTGGGAATCACTGTCCAGGAATTTAATTGGTTCGGAAATCCAGCCAAGGTTCTGCAGTAAAGTGTTTACCATACCAGTGTTGGAAAACAGGCAGAACGCAACAGAATATACCATAACCCAGCTGATGAAGTTCGGCAGGGTTGTCAGGGTCTGAACCATTGTCTTGAACCATTTGCACTTGATCTCATTTAACAAAATTGCGAAGAACAGTGGGAGCATGGAAGTTGCAATTCCCAGCAAGCTCATTGCAAAGGTGTTTTTCATAACCTGGATCATCTGTGCAACCTGTGTCTTATTTCCAAAGAGCATCTTAAACCACTGCAGTCCTACAAACTCGCATTTGCTAAGTGGAAGCGGCGGTTTGTAATCATAAAATGCGTAAATCCAGCCATGCAGCGGGAAATAAGAAAACAGAAATACCAAAATTACAAAAGGTATGATCATAAGAGTCAGCTTCTTATTTTTCTTAGAACCTTTTGGTTTTGCGGCTTTCGCCGCAGATGTAGCTTTCGCCATCTGATTTTTCCCTCCTTCTTTTTAAAGATCTGTCGCTGTTGTTTGCAGCTCTCTCTTTAAGCTGTTGTCATGGTAGCACTAATTTTTATGGGAAAATACGGTAAAAATTTGACACGGTTTATGGAAATTTTAGAATTAATTCATAGACAAATGAGAAATCACTATTTTTTGCTGTATCCAAGATATGATTTTTACTGTAGACCGAAAAATTCTTTCTATATAATATGAGGGAGTAAGAACTATAAATAAAACAGATGCAACAGTGATATTGCAGAAAGCCTTTTTCAAACACACTCTAGAATTCCAAGGAGGTAACTCATTATGAAATTTAATCCCGACAGTCCATTTTTTCAGTTTATGAATTCCCTGGCGGCATTTATCGGACTGAATGTAATCTTTCTGATTACATGTCTGCCGATTTTTACCATAGGTCCGGCGCTGACGGCCCTTTATACGGTAACCATGAAAGAAGCACGAAAAGAAGGCGGATACATTTTCTCCACTTATTTCAGAGCATTTAAGGAAAACTTCCGGCAATCCACTGCTGCCTTTCTGATTCAGCTGGTACTTGCACTTGTGTTCCTTTTTAATGCACATTTCTGGGGAGACCAGAATACAGTACCAGGAAATGCACTGATGTTCGTCATGACAACCCTTCTGGTGGTGCTTGCACTGATTTTTATGTACTGCTATCCTTTGATGGCAAGATTTGATAACACCTTGAAGCAGTCCATGAAAAACGCATTTTTCGTTGCCATAACC
>CAVJRB010000022.1:19208-22305 GCA_963651655.1 bacterium
GCCATAACCCATCCAAAATTTACACTGGGACTTGTGGGAATTCTGGCAGTGTATCTGTTCTTCTGCTTTGGATTCCCTGATTTTGCAAAGGTGTTTATGATTCTGCTGGGATTTTCTTTTCTGGCGTACTGCAATTCCATGCTGTTGGTGAAGGTATTTCGTGATTATGAAGAAGAGCCTGTAGAATGTATTTTGGAAAAAGAATGATTTTTTATGAGAAACAGCCTTCCTGCAAGATGTCGGAAGGCTGTTAGTGTTTTGTTGGAGCGTATTTGCAAACTGTATTAGATTTCCAGGGTTCCCTGTCCGTAATAAGCATTCTCGCCATGTTTTCTGTAATAATGCTTATCCTGAAGTTCCTGTGGAGCTGGTTTTACATCTGGGTTGATCAGTTCGCAGCGAGAAGCCATCTTGGCAACCTCTTCCAGTACAACTGCATTGTGAACAGCTTCATGAGCGTCTTTTCCCCATGTGAAAGGTCCATGGTTCTTGCAGAGAACTGCAGGAACAGCTTCATAGTCTCTCTTCTTGAAATAATCTGCGATCAGAATACCTGTATTTCTCTCATATGCTTCTGCAATCTCGCTTTTATCCAGGTTACGAACACATGGAACTTCTCCATAAATGTAATCGGCATGAGTAGTTCCATAGCAAGGAATAGCACGTCCGGCCTGCGCCCAGCTTGTAGCCCAGGAAGAATGAGTATGTACGATTCCGCCGATCTTCGGGAAAGAATTGTACAATACTACATGAGTAGGTGTATCTGAGGATGGATTATATTTTCCTTCTACTTTATTTCCTTCCAAATCTACAACAACCATATCCTCTGGTGTGAGCTTATCATATTCTACTCCGCTTGGTTTTATTACAAAAAGACCTTTCTCACGGTCGATTCCGCTTACATTTCCCCAGGTAAAAGTTACCAGGCCATATTTCGGCAGATCCATATTCGCTTTGTATACTTCCTCTTTTAATTTTTCAAGCATAATTGTGCCCTCCTTTGCATGTATACTATTATCTATACTATATCACTTGTACAGATGTATTTCTACTTGTATTTTGTATATTTGCGGTACTGTTTCATTGCTGGCTGCAAAATAGCCAGCGGTCTGTTCCTATCATGTTTCAGCTTGCCAAAGCGCAAATTCTTGCTCTGCCTGGCAATACAATTGGCAATGCGTAGAAATCAGGCCTCTGTAAATTCTACTACAGCGTAGGGTTCGCCGCTTTCTGTGGAAAGGGCGACGGTAACTTTCCCGGTTTCCAGCTTCACTGACGGGTAAAAAATATCACCAAGCAATGCCTGTTTTTTATATTCCGCACGCATCTGACGGATTACGAATCCCTCAGGCAGATAATCTGCTGCCATGCGGATATACTGGCAGTTATTTACATGATGATGGGTGTCCAGATGATGCTTCTGGATAGCAAAAGGTTCCTCCTTTGTCATGTTTTCCGGCAATGCGATTTTGCGCGGGGCATAATCCATGTCCAGTTTCTCATCCAGCACATAGCCTCTTAAATCTTCCTCTGTAAGGCGTGCAGGCAGCCCGGTGTGGGTGTCAATGTTTGTCCAGATGCTGTTCGCCCAGGATAAACGCTCGCCGGCTTCTGTCTCCAGAGTAAAATTACGCATTCCAAGGAAACCTTTGAAGCCATATGGGGCTGTGGTTGCAATGATCGGCTCGCCCATTTTGGGATAGCGGTTCACTATGATCTGCCAGGAAGAAAGTACCCAGGCTCTCTGGCGATTTTCCAGAACTTCCATTCCCTGTCCAATGCTTTCGGACTGGAATGTGCAGCAATCCTGATAATAATCCTGAATCCCCGGCAAAGTCAGGCATCCGTTCTCTCCTATTTCACTGTATCTTACACGGCCTTTAAAGCTGTAGCTCATATGATGTCAATCTCCTTTTTTGCGTAGCATAAAATCGCTTCCGCGACGGGAACCGCGAACTCCGCTTCGCTCCGTTTGCGTAGCGTAAAATCGCCTCCGCGATTTTACTTCATTATATACCAATTTTTGTGACAATGGTATGAAAATCTGGCGAACATTTGTGAAATTTTTCTTGCTTCCGCCAACGCTTCCGTGTACAATAATGTTGTAAAAACAAAACAGCGAACGCTTATATATGTCCATAATCCGGTTGGACGTTTCTACCAACTACCCTAATAGTTGTCTATAAGCTGCGTGCGAAGAGGCGTGCAGGTTTAGCATATTTCGGGTGGTTTTTTATTTGTGGAATTTTTCTGATTCGGGATATTTAAAAGAACTGCCTGTATGTTTTACCATTATCCCTCTTTCACAGAAAGGATGGTTTGATATGAAAAAAGAACTGTTTGCTTTGAAGGGTACAATCTGTTACAGCAAGAATCAGCGCGAAATGATTTTTATGGAGGACTCCTATGTAGTCTGTGAGAACGGTGTCTGCGCAGGCGTTTTTTCCCAGCTCCCAGAAGAATATAAGGATGTTCCAGTGGAAGACATGGGCGACCGACTGATTATCCCGGGATTTACAGACCTGCATCTTCATGCGCCCCAGTACGCTTACCGCGGAACCGGAATGGATCTGGAACTGTTGGACTGGCTGAATACAATTACATTTCCGCAGGAAGCACGGTATGCAGATCTTTCCTATGCGAAAAAAGCCTATTCCATTTTCGTGGATGACCTGAAGCACAGCTTCACCACAAGAGCCTGCATTTTCGCTACTCTGCACCGTCCGGCGACGGAGCTTCTTATGGATATGCTGGAGGAAAGCGGACTTACAACTATGGTTGGAAAAGTAAATATGGACCGAAACGGCTCACCGGAACTTCAGGAGGAAAGTGCACAGGCCTCTGCGGCGGATACACGTCAGTGGCTGGAAGATATTAAGGGGCGCTACGACCACACTTATCCGATTCTTACTCCACGTTTTACACCTTCCTGTACGGATGAACTGATGACGGAACTTGGTAAAATCCAGAAGGAATATCACGTTCCAGTTCAGTCGCATCTGTCTGAGAATTTCGGGGAAATTGCATGGGTGAAGGAACTTTGCCCAACCAGCAGATTTTATGGGGATGCTTATGACATGTTCGGACTGTTTGGAGG
>CAVJRB010000023.1:0-4139 GCA_963651655.1 bacterium
TGGATGTCTGTTCTTACCAGTCCATCGTCTACATTTCCCATCAGATATTCTTCCTCACCAACAAACTGGTGACAGGGATAAAAATCTCCCCACGGAGTTACGGCAAGATATTCTGTACCGCTTCCGCATCCGGAAAGTCTCTTGTATACACAGGGTCCTCCGGTAAGGTCGATCATAAAGTGGAAGAAATTAAAGCCTCGTCCTTCTTTTTCGCGCTTGATCATCTCTTTGGCGAGAAGGTCGTATTCTTCCATGATCTTCGGCAGGTCTTCCTCGCGAAGGGCGTATTCCTCTGCCGGGTCAGCCACTACAGGCTCCACGGAAATCTGCTTGAAGCCAAGGTCTGCAAGATGAAGCACATCCTTGGAAAAATCAAGATTATGATGAGTAAAGGTTCCTCTTACATAATACTTGTCCTGATTGCGGGATTCTGCAAACTTCTGAAACTTGGGCATAACAAGATCATAGCTTCCGGCTCCCTTGCGGAATGGGCGCATGAAATCATGCACTTCCTTGCGGCCGTCAATACTGAGGACCACATTTCCCATCTCTTTGTTGCAGAATTCCATTACCTCATCATTGAGCAGAACGCCGTTGGTGGTAAGGGTAAAACGGAATTTCTTATTGTGGATCTTCTCCTGCTCGCGGCCGTATGCTACCAGGTCCTTCACAACCTGCCAGTTCATAAGCGGCTCGCCGCCGAAAAAGTCAACCTCCAGATTGTGTCTGGAACCTGAGTTGGCGATGAGGAAATCCAGTGCTTTCTTACCTACCTCAAAAGACATAAGTGCACGTCTTCCGTGATACTCTCCTTCTTCAGCGAAGCAGTAGCGACAGGCAAGATTACAGTCGTGTGCAATGTGCAGGCAGAGGGCTTTCACCACTGTCTGACGGTTCTTTGTAAATGCATCAATGGCATTCTCGTATACATCCTTTGTGAAAAGCATGCCTTCTTCTTTCAGCTTCTCACATTCTGTCACTGATGTCCTAATATCTTCCTCTGAAAACTGATTTCCCAGTTTTCCTACAATGGCTGCTGCGTCAAGGCCTTCTTCCATATAAGGAAGCACTTCATAGGTGACCTCGTCCACAACATGGATACATCCGCTGTTAATGTCCAGCACAATGTTATAGCCATTGTTCTGATAACGGTGAATCAGACTCATGTTATTATATCCTTTCATTCTTCCTATTGCATGAATAAGCAGCGGCTGTTACACCGCTGCTTACATACGTTTCCAGCTGCTTTAAATGGAGATGTCTCCTACTTATTTATTCTCGCAGCTCTGGTTTCCTACTGTACAGGATGTCTTGCATGCGGACTGACATGATGTCTGGCACTCGCCGCATCCGCCCTTCTTTACAGTGTTCTGCAGATTCTTTGTATTTAATGTTTTGATATGCTGCATGATATAGCCTCCTTATGTATATTATCTTCGCCTAGTATATCATATCTTTTTTTATTTTTAAAGTATTTTTTTCACGAAAGCATTCCTCCCAGCGCACCGCCCCCAAGACACATGAAAAATGTGGTCACAGCGTGCATCAGGCTCATGTCCCATTTGCCTTTTACCGCAAAGGAGACCGTGATCAGAAGGAGGTAATAAAAGACTCCTACCAGGATTCCCCAGAAATATTTGTCCTTTCTGAGAATTTTGCCTGCCATAAAGCCTCCAAGCAGGCAGGACAGGATATACACCGCCACGATTCCGGCGGATACCGGCTTTTCCCCTAAATCAAACTGAAACAGAAGAAACGCCAGAAGCAGCAGGAAAATTCCTGTTACTGCATAAGAAAAAAGCAGTGATCTCAAAATCGCTCTTACTTTCATAAAAACAGCCCTCCTATATGGAATATATGGGAGGGCTGCTGTGGTTATTCGCCTGTAAGCTTATTCATTTTCTTTTTATTCATTTTCTTTTCTGCGGATGCCAAATACGGCTGCCACCATGCCAACTGCTGTCATCAGCAGAAGGACAAATGGAAGAACTGTAGTCTCATCACCGGTCTTAACTGCGTTGGATGTCTGGCTCTGTCCGTTATTGTTTGCAGTGCTGTCGGAGGACTGGCTGTTTCCATTGCTGGAACTGCTGCCGTTTGCAGAAGAGGTTCCGCCAGTTCCTGTGCTGCTGTTTCCACTATTTCCGGAAGTGCTGTTCGCATCGGAAGTATTTCCTGTGTTTCCAGATGTGCTGGTATTTCCGGAATTATCGGCTGTGCCAGTTGTACTGGATGCTGAACCGCCATTGCTGCTGTCTGTTCCGCTTCCGGCTGTTCCATCAGTGCCGGTTCCTGTGGTTCCGTTTGTACCAGTCGTTCCATTGGTTCCTGCACCTGCGGTTCCGGTCACGGATGGGGATGGTGTCGGTGTTCCGCTGATAGTCACGGTAGGTGTGGGAGTCGGAGTTCCGTTATCTCCGTAAGCGCCGTTGGCGATCTCATCTCCGATGATCGGGCGGAAGCCTGCAATTCCAAATGGACTGAAGGAATGGGTACTGAATACCATTGTGCTTCCATTCACGCTTGGAACGATTGTCTCTGTTGCACCGTTGGCAAGCAGATGCTCGATGGAATACTCATAACCCTCTTTTACCGGAATGGTAACGCTTACATACTGGCCATCCGGGATCTCGTACTCGGTATTGTTCTTCAGATCCCATAATTTAAACTCATAGGACTGGAAAATATTGGCTTTCTCTTCGTTCTTGAATTCGTAGTTCTCGCCGCTCTCCACCTGGAACTGTACATACCACGGAAGGTCAATGCCAGATACGGTAATGCCCTCGCAGGTATGGTTCTCTGCGGCTCTTGCAGCCTGCTCTTCCTCTGTCAGATCGTCCTCTGCGGTATTCGGTCTCGTGTCGGAAACAGTGAAATCTGCCGGATTGTCAAAAATATTTTTCTCATCAGAAGAAGTATCTTCCTCTGTGGCTTCGTCCGTATTCTCAGACGGCTCCACTTCATCCAGTACAGTTGCTCCTGGCATAAGGTCTCCGAATTTATCGTTCAGCATTCCGCCTGCGCTTTCATTCTGGGCGGTATCCTCTGCCGGCGCCTCGGAAGCTGCAGGTTCTTCGGCCTGATCCGGTGTGCTGTCTTCTTCAGCTGCTTCTGTAATCTTAGCGGAGGTGTCCTCTTTGGTCTCTTCACCGGAAGCAGCTGTCAGTGCATTGTCAGCTTCTGTCTCATCTGACAGGATTGCATCTGCAGCGGACGGAGCTTCTGTAACAGGCGCATCCTTTAAAAGATCGTCTGCGGTATTTCCTGCCTCCTCTGCGGTATCAGCGTTCTCCGGCTGGTCAGCTTTGTCGGAGTTCCCGGTATCCTCTGTATTGTCGGAAGCTGCCGGAACATCCGGGTTCTCTGCCGCTGGCTCCTGGGACGGAATCTCTATGGGAGTCTCTGTCGGTGTTTCTGCAGGAGCTGCTTCTTCCGGGTTCTGGCTTTCTCCCGTATTTTCTGCCGGAGCCTGGGTATCAGAAGAACCATTCTCTTGGGATTCCCCGGCAGACGGAGTCTCTGCTGTGTCTGATGAAGCCTGAGTATCATCAGCGGTATCTTCCAGACTGCTTACCACAACATTGATGGTGCCTTTGACAACCTTCTTCTGGGCATCCCATCCCGGAAGATAAGAAAGATCTACATTCTCGGCCGGCTTAAAGATTACTTCGCAGGCCTGCACTCTCTTATCCGGTACGAAGGTTCCATCTGCCCAGGAAAGAGTTCCGTAGTCGCTCTTTGGCAGTGCCACCTGAGAAAGGGCCATCGGCTGGTCAATGGTTACATTATCTGGAATAAGACTGGATGTCTCAAGATTCGCCTCAATATTTCCAATTTCTGCAAGAACCGGATAAACCTGTCCGGTCATCAGCACTGCTGTCATGGCAGCTGCTGCAAGTAGTGATACACTTTTTCTGTACATAACGTTTTTTTTCTTCTTCATCCTGGCACCTCTGTTGTATGTATATATAAAATTATATTTATCATCAATGGAACGGTGTGTTTCTGCCTGATCCGGCAGAACCTTTATGTTTTTTTGCGCCCATATTTATACTATATCAAATCTTTACTCTTTTGTAAATATTTTGTAACATTTTATTTTATTTTTTACCAAATCGAATTATAACACAGTTCCCGTT
>CAVJRB010000024.1:0-2178 GCA_963651655.1 bacterium
GTCATCCTCTGTGTAGGCTGCGCCGCCGTCCTTTTTCTCAATGTGGGTACGCTCATTGATGTCCTTCAGATATCCGTCCTCGTCTGTCACACATACGCCTCGTGCCACATGGCCGTTGTCTGTAAGGGTGTTCTCCAGCTTGTAGCCAACCATCATGTACTGGTAAACACCATCCTGATCCTGATTCTTGGTAAGGAAATCATAAGCCATCTGGAATGCGTGGCGTCCATAATAATCGTCTGCATTGATAACTGCAAATGGTCCGTCGATCACATCGATACAGCTCATGATCGCATGGCCTGTGCCCCATGGTTTCACACGTCCCTCCGGAACCTGATATCCTTCCGGAAGATTATGCAGATCCTGGAATACAAAAACGACCTCTGCGTGCTTGCTCATGCGGTCGCCAATCGCTGCGCGGAAATCTGCTTCGTTTTCTTTCTTTATGATAAATACAATTTTCTCAAATCCAGCCTGGAGCGCATCATAGATAGAAAAATCGATGATAATATCTCCCTCTTTATCTACCGGATCGATCTGTTTCAGACCGCCGTATCTGCTTCCCATACCTGCTGCCATTACTACTAATGCCGGCTTTTTCATATTACTGCTACCTCCCTGCTTTCGCATAATGAAATTCATTTTTGTTACTCTGATTATCGTAACAGACTATCCCATCCTTGTCAATTTTAAACCTCAAAGTTCTTTCAGAACTCCCAGCCCGTTTCCCAGTTTTTTCCCGGATAAAAGATACTGTTTTGCCCTTTTTTGCAGAGTTGTGTTCTCAGGATATTTTTCCGGATTTTCTTCCACCTTTCCGAAGATCCGCCACTCTGCTTCTTTCTCTGCAAAATCGATATCCACGATCTGAAAATAGTTCTGAAACTGCAGGATATTGCTTGTTTCTGAAAGTACTTCTTTCAGTCCCGGATATAAAAGCCAGGAATGACACAGATAAGGCAGCTCATCTCCCCAGAAGCGTTTTCCTTTTTCCAGGGAATGCGCTGCTGCCTGCGGTGTCAGCTTTTCCCCCTGCGGAATGTGAATGCTGATCACCGGATCACCTCTTTTAATGTCTCTACCCGCAGCGTGAATCTCCCATGGAGATTCCATTTTTTCAAATTCCAGCCTTCCCAGGCGGAAGATCTGCAGGTCAAAATGCCTGAAAAACCAGTCATATTCATTGATTCCATACTCCCCGTATTCCCGGAAGCAGTTTTCACACCATAGGGTAAGATCATAAAATATTTCATCCCCGATTCCCCGTGCCTGGTACTCCTCATAGGCTTCCGCTCCCATGCGGCAGAAATCATACAAAAACCGCAGGCGATAGTCCTTATGCTGCTTTACCTTTTCATAAAACAGCTGTCTGTTTCTCTTATAGAGCATTTTATCCTGCAAATACTGTTCTTCTTTTATACTTTTGGAAGCAGCCAGCTGCTTTAATAATTCCACAGCTGGCTGCATCATATGAATTCTATTCAAAAATTCAATTAATTCCACTTACAAAACTCCCCGAAATCTATAACCTGTCCTTTTACTCTTGCTTCTTCTGCTGCCAGGGCCATCAGGTGGCTTTCTACGGAAACGGCGGCGTCTGTCTTTCCTTTTTTGCCTTCTCCGATCATTCTTACGAAATCACGCATCATGCTCATATCACTTCCGTTATGTCCCTTGGCCGGAGTGTGCAGCTGTATGGTTTCATGGTTCTGGCTTACGAAATCAATGATCTCGATCACGCCTGCGTCCATGTCTCCCTTAATTTCCCCCTTTGTTCCCATAAGGCGGATCCTTCTTGCACACTGGTTGGTAAAGGCTGTCATAAGGAAGGAAGCGGTCACCTGGTTTTCAAAATGGATATCCAAACTCTGGTGATCCACAACGGTGTTATCACAGTGGAATACACATCTGCCGTAAGGCCCTTTTTTCAGAGCTTCCAGAACATGCCCCGGGTCTGCCGGATCTGTTACGGCATACACAAGCCCATCATCCACTGCCTTGGGATGTTCCAGATAAAACCTTGGTGCATAAAAAGCACATTCATCCCTGTGGCTGCAGCCATCCAGGCAATAGGCTGGCGCACCTTCAGGACTGTTCTCTTCTTTAAAATAGGACAGTTCCCCAAAAGAGCTGATGCTTTCACATTTACTGTCTGCCAGCCACAGCATAATATCCATG
>CAVJRB010000025.1:0-3375 GCA_963651655.1 bacterium
GCCATTCAGAGAATGAAATGGACGGAGGATGGCTGGCTTCGCATGGCAGATGGGGGAAATATGGCACAGGAATTTGTGGAGGAAAGCAGCCTTCCGGAGTATCCGGTAAAAGCACTTCCCCAGAAGGATGACTTCGATTCTGAAACTTTGGGAATCGGTTATTATGCTCCGCGTATTGATCCCATGACTTTCGTGGATCTGAAAGCAAGACCTGGCTGGATCCGGCTTCGGGGACAGGAATCCGGCTGTTCCTTAAATAAGGCAAGCATTCTTGCAAGAAAGCTTACCAGCGTGCAGGCGACTGTGACAACAAAGGTTGATTTTACCCCGCTGAGCTATCAGCATACAGCCGGACTGATTCTTTACTATGACAATATGAACTTTGTTTATCTGTACAAATATTTCAGCGACACCCTGAATCACAGTGCTATTTCTGTCATGCAGGTGGAAAACGGAACCAAGCGGGAGTTCCCGGAGGCGAGAACCTTCGTGGAGGATGGAAAAGATATCTGGATGAAGCTTGAGGTAAAAGGCAGAGAGTCCTATTTCAAATGGTCCCTGGACGGGGAAAATTACGAGGAGATCGAACCGCATTTTGATACCACCAAATTCTCAGATGAGTATTCTGAGTTTGGAGAATTTACCGGAACCTTTGTGGGAATCACCTGCGGCGACCGCATGATGCACCAGCACACTGCTGATTTTGATTTCTTCGAGTATGTGGCGGATGAGCATGCAGATGTGAAATAGGCAAAGAGTCTGATTGTGGAGACTTCTCAGAGAATTGTGGATTAATTATAAGAAATAATATTGAGGCGCTGTATAGCAGGCGGGTGAGTGTCTGGTGTACAGCGCTTTTTTCAGTTGAAGTTTTTTCTAAAAGTGTTTTTTCTGTGAAAAGATAAAATCTTAACACGGATTTTATACCAGAGGTGATAGAATACCATCAGATCAAAGAACAGAAATCTGATTCTGCTCAATCAGAAAAATATAAAATCTAAAGGAGAATAAAGAGGATGAATAAAAAAAGACTGATGGCATTTCTGGCAGCTGGAGTGCTGACACTGACTTCTGTAAACCCGGTGATGGTAATGGCAGATGCTGAGGAAACAACAGAGGATCAGCAGAAGGATTCCGATGCAGGTGAGACCAGTGGAGAGGAAAATACAGAGGGCGTTACTTTTATGATGGATGGTGATTCTGAGGTGGCAGTATTTTCAGAAGATGGAACTCCTCTGGAGAAAAAGGTAAAAGCAACGGACATCAACATGGAGGTTCAGGATTCCTACGAATATCCATATATGGGATTGAAAGCAGTGCTTCCGGATGAACTGAAAAAGCTGATGGAGAATTCCGATGTCCTTATGATCTCGGCTGAACAGTGGAAGGATGACCTGTCCGGATTTGATTATGCATATCTTCACTGGAACAAGCTGACAGAGGAGCAGAAAAACGAAGAGGTGGATATGCTGGGAACCGGATATGAAGACTGGCTTGCAAGCATTGAACGAATCGGTACACTGGGCATTTACAGCACAGATGTGATCGATGACCTGGATACTATTACCGGATGTAACGAACACCAGGAACTGGGAACCAGCGCAGATGGAAAATATAAATATTATCTGAGCACAAACACAGAAGCAGAGTCTGATCTGACTGATGCGATCAAGAACATTGACGTGACTCTTACCGACATAACGGAATTTAATCCCAACCAGTCTGTATTTGACACGCCAACTGAGGATACCAATTCTGACGCAACGAATGTGGGTACCTTTGAGACCACTGACATTGATGGAAATGCTTATACAGAAACCGTATTCAGCGATTATGACCTGACACTTGTGAATGCATTTACCACATGGTGCTCTCCTTGTGTAAATGAGCTTCCGGAGCTTGAAAAGCTTTACCAGGAACTGAAGGATCAGGGCGTTGGAGTCGTTGGAATGGTTCTCGATACTGTGAAAGCAGATGGGGAAACGGATGAGGATGTTCTGGCAAAGGCTCAGGCGCTGAAGGAAAAAACAGGAGTCACCTATCCTCTTCTTATCCCGGATGCAGGAAATCTGAACGGACGAATCAGCGGTCTTCAGTCTTTCCCGGAATCTTTCTTTGTAGACAAAGAGGGAAATATTGTGGGCGAGGCAATTATGGGCAGCAATAATCTGGAAGGCTGGAAGGAAATCGTAGAGAAGCAGCTGGAGGAGATTAAGGCCGGGGAATAAGAACAGGATATTGAATCCGTCGAAGAAAGACTTGGTAAAAAAGAACGGATAAGTTTGGAAGGATACTGGAACAGCGTATGAAGAAACTATTAGCTTTAAGATGGACAGGAATTGCCTTTGCAGCAGTGGGCATTCTGATGATGATTTTTGGAATCTGCCGCGGCGAGATGGCGGTGGTCTTTACAAAAGCTGTAAATATCTGTATGGAGTGTATTGGAATTGGATAAGAAAATGAAGATAAAAAACTGGCCCAGACATACCATACAGGCTTTGTGGGCTGCATTTACAAACTCACATGTGTCCGGTTTTGTAACTGGAAAAATCTATACTGGAAAACTGAAAAATGCCTGCGTCCCGGGACTGAACTGCTATTCCTGTCCCGGGGCGACAGGGGCCTGTCCAATTGGATCTTTGCAGGCGGTAGTTGGAAGCTGGAACTTTAAGTTTGCTTATTATGTTGTGGGATTTCTGATTTTTGTAGGAGCATTGATGGGAAGACTGGTGTGCGGATTCTTATGTCCTTTTGGACTAATCCAGGATCTGCTGAACAAGATCCCTTTTCCAAAGAAAATCCGCACTTTCCGTGGGGACAAATTGCTGCGGAAATTGAAATATGTGATTTTCCTGGTGTTTGTGATTCTGCTTCCATTGGTTCTCACGGATGTTATGGGACAGGGAGCGCCGTATTTCTGCAAGTTGATCTGCCCGGCAGGAACTTTGGAGGGAGGACTTCCTCTGGTGCTTTTGAATAAGGCGATGCGAGGAGCAATCGGATGGCTTTATATATGGAAGAACGCAATTTTGATCGTGACGATTCTTCTTTCCATTATCATATACAGGCCGTTCTGCAGATATATCTGTCCGCTTGGCGCATTTTATTCCATATTTAATAAGGTGTCCGTTTACCGCTACAGCGTAGATATGGACAAATGTGTTCACTGTGGAAAATGTGCAAAGGCGTGCCAGATGGAAGTGAACCCTGTGGAAAACTGCAACAGTCCGGAATGTATCCGCTGCGGACGCTGCAAACAGGCGTGCCCGGTGCATGCGATTAAGAGTGGGTGCAGGAGATAGCATGCATGATTTTGTAATGAAAAGAAATCAGATGTTATTTTGAAATAAAGCAATTCAATAGAATTTTAAGTAA
>CAVJRB010000025.1:3425-11478 GCA_963651655.1 bacterium
TTATTAGATTGGGTGCCATAGACAAAAAAGAATATGGCAAGCCTTACAGTAACGGCTTATTTTTTGTCAAAATGAAAATAGTTTTCATATTGACATTAAAAAAGAATCTGCTATAATATGAAAATGATTTTCAAATTGGAGGCGTAAGCGATGAGTGAGAAAGCACAATACCGTACCAGGCAGATTACGGAGCTTGAAAATTATCTGTGCTCCATGGAAGGAAAGCATGTTACGGTTAACGATATTTGCAAATACTTTAAAAGCCAGGGGATTTCTATTGGCACTACGACTATATACAGACAGCTGGACAGAATGGTAGAGCAGGGACTGGTTGCCAAGTACACGGTGGACGGAACCAGCAGTGCCTGTTTCGAGTATCTGGGCCATGAGGAACACTGTCACAAGCATGTGTGCTTTCACTGCAAATGTGAGAAATGCGGAAAGATCATTCACCTGGAATGCGAGGAGATGACCCATTTGGGAGAGCATATGTTGGCGGATCATGGGTTTCAGTGGGATTTTACCAGGACAGTGTTTTATGGAATCTGTGAGGATTGCAGGACGAGTAAATGACTGGCAGAGATGTTTGTAAGAGGCTTTTGTAAATAAAGTTTACAAACAAGCTGGGAAACTTGTTACCAGGCGTATAATTACGTGCGATGTTGAAGTGATACAGTGATTGAATGTAAGTGAATTAGACGAATGAGGTTTACTATGTATAATTTTAAAAATAGATTAAAAGGCCTGCTGTTATCTGCGGCGGTTTTTGGCAGTGCCCTTGTGCTTTCTGGCTGCGGCACAGGAATTTCTGCAGCAAGCGGAACCAGCACACAGCAGACTGATGGGGCAGACAGCAGCCAGAAGCTCCAGGTGGTCGCAACCATTTTCCCGGAATACGACTGGGTGAAGGAAATTCTGGGCGACCAGGCGGACAATGTGGATCTGACGCTGCTTCTTGGAAACGGCACAGATATGCACAGCTTCCAGCCCACTATGGCAGATATTCTGAAGGTATCCACCTGCGATGTCTTTATTTATGTAGGCGGAGAATCCGACGCCTGGGTTGCGGATGTGCTGAAAGGTGCCGGAAACCTGGACCGCCGGGCAATTAACCTGATGGAAGTGCTGGGAGATCAGGCAAAAGAGGAAGAAGTAGTTGAGGGGATGCAGGATGAGGATGGACATACCCATGTAGAGGCGGATGACCATTCTCAGGACGATGAGCTGGAATATGACGAACATGTCTGGCTTTCCCTGCGGAACGTCTCCCTGTTTTGTGACACGATTGCGGCAGCACTGGGAGATGCAGATCCGGCCAATGCAGGGCTTTATCAGCGGAACGCAGATGCCTACGAAGAAAAGCTGGCCGCTCTTGACCAGGAATACCAGGCAGCAGTAGAGCAGTCCCAGACAAAAACTGTTCTTTTCGCGGATCGCTTCCCATTCCGCTATTTAGTAGATGATTACAACCTTACCTACTACGCTGCATTTACGGGATGCTCCGCAGAGACAGATGCAAGCTTTGAAACCATCACATTTCTTGCCGGGAAACTGGACGAACTGAAGCTTCCGGTGGTACTTACCATCGAAAACTCCGACCAGAAGGTTGCCCAGGCCGTTATAGAAAATACGAAAACCAAGGATCAGAAGATACTGCCATTGAATTCCATGCAGTCTGTTACCACCAAAGAAGTGGAAGAAGGAACCACCTATCTTTCCATCATGGAAAACAATCTTCAGATTCTGAAGGAGGCATTATGAAACTGATTACATGCGAAAACCTGACTTTGGGCTATGAGGGAAAAGCCATTTTGTCAGGACTGAACTTTACTGTAAATTCCGGGGACTACCTTTGCATTGTGGGAGAGAACGGCTCTGGAAAATCTACTCTGATGAAAACCCTTCTTCATCTGCAGCCGCCTATGGATGGAAAAATTCTCATGGGAGAAGGGCTGAAGATTAACGAGATTGGATACCTTCCCCAGCAGACTGCGCTGCAGAGAGATTTCCCGGCATCTGTGGAGGAAATCGTCATGTCCGGATTTCTGGGCAGAATGGGACTTCGTCCTTTCTACACCAAAGCGGAGAAAAAAGAAGCCCGGGAACTGATGGAAAAAACCAGGATTACTGACTTGGCGGACCGCTGTTACAGAGAGCTTTCCGGCGGACAGCAGCAGAGAGTGCTTCTAACTCGTGCCCTTTGTGCCACAAGAAAAATCCTTCTTCTGGACGAGCCGGTTTCCGGTTTGGATCCGGTAGCAACTGCAGACATGTACCAGATCATCAACGAATTAAATAAGGAAGATAAGGTAACCATCATTATGATTTCCCATGATATCGGGGAAGTGGCAACCTACGCAAGCCATGTACTCCACATTGGACAGAAGATTTTCTTCGGAACCAAAGAGGAATATCTGAACAGCAAAATCGGAAAGCGTCTTGTGGATGCAGGAGAGGAGGCCAGGGCATGAGCGGAATTTTTGAAAAGCTGGCATTTTATTTCCAGTATCCATTTGTGTGGTATGCACTGATCGTAGGTGTTCTTATAGCATTGTGCTCCTCTCTTCTGGGAGTGACTCTGGTGCTGAAACGTTTTTCCTTTATTGGTGACGGACTTTCTCATGTGGCATTTGGCGCTATGGCCATTGCATCGGTGCTGAATTTCAGCAACAATATGCTGTTCGTAATGCCTGTGACGGTAATCTGCGCGGTGCTGCTTCTTCGCACAGGACAGAGCACGAAGATCAAAGGAGATGCAGCCATTGCCATGATTTCTGTGGGCGCGCTGGCTGTGGGATATCTTCTGATGAATGTATTTTCCACAGGCTCCAATATTTCCGGAGATGTGTGCAGCAGCCTGTTTGGTTCCACCTCCATTCTCACGCTGACCAAAGCGGAGGTATGGCTTTGCGTAATCGTATCCATCATTGTTGTGGCGCTGTTTGTGGTATTTTATCACAAGATTTTTGCAGTCACCTTTGATGAAAATTTCGCAAAGGCGACCGGAACCAAAACAGATGTGTACAACCTGCTGATCGCGGTGATCACAGCAGTGATCATTGTGCTGGCTATGAATCTGGTGGGATCTCTGCTGATCTCTGCCCTGATCATTTTCCCGGCGCTGTCAGCCATGCGGATTTACAAGCGCTTCCGGGCGGTCATTATTTTCTCCGCCATCTTGTCAGTGCTGTGTGCATTCCTGGGAATCATTGTCTCCATCCTGGGAGGAACCCCGGTTGGTTCTACCATTGTGGCAGTGGATATTGCGGCATTTCTGGTAACAAGCATTATTGGGAAAATAATGGAAAGATAAAAAATAACAATAAAAAGGACAGGTAAAACAGTATTTAAGAATACTGAGCTGCCTGTCTTTTTTATTGCAGTTCCATAATGTGCATGCTTTTAGAGCGTGTTTTATTACTGGAAAAATTTCACTGCCAGGATAACGACGCCAAGAACGGTCAGCACAATACCAAGTGCGCGGTTCAGAGTTTTGGCGGATGCTTTGTTTGCAAATACGGCAGCAAGGCGGGCAAATACCAAAGTGCTTACTGCACAAAGAACCAGAACGGTGATGTCCGGCATGCCTCCCAGATAAAAGTGGCTGGCTGCGCCTGTAAATGCGGTGAAGGTCATGATAAATACGCTGGTTCCAACTGCGGTTTTCAGTTCGTAGCCAAGTACGGAGGTAAGGATAAGAAGCATCATCATGCCGCCGCCGGCACCTACGAAACCGCAGATCAGGCCAATCACGATGCCGCAGAGGATAGACTGAATAATCCGTGTTTTCTTATCCACTGCCATCATTTTTTCCTTGGTCGTCATAACCGGCTTCACAATGAATTTGATGCCCAGGATCATAGTCATAAAGGTGGAAAAGCTTCCCATGGTATTTCCGGAAATAAATTTGGAAAGAAAGCTGGCGATGAAGGTAAAGATCATGACGGTGAACATCATAACCAGACCGTTTTTGATATCCAGGTTTTTGTTCTTTCCATATTCATAGGAAGAAACTGCGCTGGCCAGTACGTCGCTGGCAAGGGCAATTCCGATTGCCTGATAAGGGTCCATTCCAAGAAATGTGATCAGCATGGGGCTGATGACTGCCGCTGCGCTCATTCCGGCAAAACCAGTGCCAAGTCCGGCGCCAAGGCCTGCAAGAATGCAGACGATTACAGTTGTGATCATGATAAATCTCCTTTCTTACTGCGGGTAATGTTAAGAATATTTTCTTTGAATTTCTGTGCGGTGTGCATGTAGGCGGTCATTTCTTCTTCGGAAATGCCGAGGGTCAGCTGATTTCCGAAGTTCTTCTGGATCTGTCTGCCTTCCTGCACGATCGCGTCGCTTTTTTCTGTGAGGAGCAGCCGCCAGATGCGTCGGTCGCTGGCGTCTGGCTGACGTATGAGATAACCGTTTTTTACCAGGAAATCAACTGCCACAGAAGCGATTCCTGTGCGGATTCCGCGGATTTCACAGATATCTCTGGCTGTGTTGTACTCCAGATTATTTGCCAGGAACATAAGCACATCAAAGCTTGTCTGATTCAGCTGAAATTTCCTGCACACAGGCTGGCAGAAAGACTCGTACGCCTTCATGGCTTTGGTGCTGACGGAAATAAAGTCGATAGGGTTCATGTCTGTGGTCACCTTCTTTGCAATATGATTTAATATTGAATATTCTAATATTAGAATAAACAGCAGGGCATGTCAATAGGAAAAATGGAAAAGATGGAAGTATAAAAGTGTGAAGAAATTGTGAAATTAGCACTCGCCTCTTGACAGTGCTAATAATAAGTGCTATATTACAACTAGAACAAAGGAAGGGGATAAAAAGAGAGCGAAAGATGAAAGCTCTATGAATTCCCTACCACCTGAGTTCCAAGAAACAAGGTAAACAGCATATATAAAAAGGAGAGATGACTTATGTTAATGCCTAGTATTTTTGGAGAAAACTTATTTGATGATTTCTTTAATGATTTTCCATTCTATTATGATGATAAAGCAATCAAGGATACCGAGAAGAAGCTCTATGGTAAGAGAGCCAGCCACGTTATGAAGACCGATATTAAGGAAATGGATAACGGCTATGAGCTGGTTGTGGATCTTCCGGGATTTACCAAAGATGAGATCAAGGCTTCCCTTGAGAATGGTTATCTGACCATCAGTGCAGAGAAAGGCCTTGATAAAGACGAGAAGGAGAAAGAATCCGGACGTTACATCCGCAGGGAGCGTTATGCAGGTGCCTGCAGCCGAAGCTTTTATGTAGGCGAGGATATCCAGCAGGAGGATGTTAAGGCTGAATTCAAGCATGGCATTCTGAAACTGTTCGTTCCGAAGAAAGAAGCGAAACCAGCAGTGGAAGAGAAGAAACACATTGCCATTGAAGGATAATGATTTCTGCTTTCGCCGGGCAATCGAGCCTGGGAGGAAAATAAAATAAGTGAATAATTTGAAAGGTGCCGCGGGACCGTTGGGAAATGATTCTGCGGCACCTTTTTTTGCGGGAAAAGTTTGGGAAACGGCAGTTTGTCATCTTGACAATGCCCGCTGATTTAGCTATAATGGTGAAACTGTGAATATCCTAGTGAATTTGTACCCTTTTGGGTGATTGAATGTCCGCGTCAGCGGACATGTCCGTTTAGAGCATGTTTGAAATATTTTGCAGGCTCTAAGGGGAATTTTCCGGGAGAAACAGCATATAAGAAGTGTATGACCCGGGGCGATGGACGCCGCCGGAATGAAAGGGAGTAAGGCTAAAATGGAAGAAAAGAAGAACTTACTAACCTATGCAGGACTTAAAAAACTGGAAGAAGAGCTGCATGATTTAAAGGTAGTAAAAAGAAAAGAAGTAGCAGGCAAGATCAAAGAAGCAAGAGAGCAGGGCGACCTGTCTGAGAACGCAGAGTACGATGCAGCTAAAGATGAGCAGAGAGATATCGAAGCACGTATTGAAGAGATTGAGAAAATCCTGAAGAACGCTGAGGTTGTAGTTGAGGACGAGGTAGACCTTGACAAGATCAGCGTAGGATGCAAGGTTAAAGTACATGATTTCGAATTTGATGAAGATATAGAACTGAAGCTGGTTGGCTCTACAGAGGCAAACAGCCTGGAAGGCAAGATTTCCAACGAATCCCCTGTAGGAAAGGCCCTTATGGGAGCACATACAGGTGATGTAGTAGAAGTGGAACTGCCAGCTGGTATCATGAAGTACAAAGTGCTGGAAATCCAGCGTAATATTTAAGGGAGGCACAAAAGTGGCAGAGCAGAAGAATCAGGATCTGAATCAGCTTCTGAAAATACGCCGTGACAAACTGGCAGAACTTCAGGCGAATGGCAAGGATCCATTTCAGATAACAAAATTTAACCAGACCCATCATTCACAGGAAGTAAAGGATCTTTATGAGGCACATGAGGCTGAGCTTCTTAAAGACCGTACAGAGCCGGATACAACAGGTCTTGATGAGGAGCAGGCAAAGGAAGCTCTGAAGAAAGACTATGAAGAGAGAAGAAGCATTATGGACGCAAGTCCGATCCATGTAGCAATCGCTGGACGTATGATGTTCAAGCGTGTTATGGGTAAAGCTTCTTTCTGCAACATTCAGGATTTACAGGGAAATATTCAGGTATATGTAGCAAGAGATGCCATTGGAGCAGACTGTTATGCAGATTTCAAGAAATCTGATATCGGTGATATCTGGGGCCTGGAAGGCTTCGCATTCAGAACCAGAACCGGTGAGATTTCCATTCATGCAGAGAAGATGACTCTTTTATCCAAGAGCTTACAGATCCTTCCGGAGAAATTCCATGGTCTGACTGACACAGATATGCGTTATCGTCAGAGATACGTAGACCTGATCATGAACCAGGACAGCAAGAACGTATTTATCAAACGTTCTAAGATTCTTAAAGAAATCCGTAATTTCCTTGCAGACCGTGACTTCATGGAAGTGGAGACTCCGATGCTGGTTTCCAATGCCGGCGGTGCAGCTGCGAGACCATTTGAGACCCATTACAATGCGCTGAACGAAGATGTGAAGCTTCGTATTTCTCTGGAGCTTTATCTGAAACGACTGATCGTAGGCGGACTTGAAAGAGTTTATGAGATTGGCCGTGTATTCCGTAATGAGGGTGTTGATACCCGTCACAATCCGGAATTTACTCTGATGGAGCTTTACCAGGCATATACAGATTATGAGGGAATGATGGAACTGACAGAGTCCATGTTCCGTTATCTGGCAGAGAAGGTTTGCGGTTCTGCCAAGATTTCTTATAATGGAATCGAGATCGACCTTAGCAAACCGTTTGCACGTCTGACCATGAACGATGCGATCAAGAAATATGCAGGCATTGATTTTGATGAAGTTGCAGATGATGAGGCAGCTAAGAAACTTGCTGCAGAGCATCATATTGAATATGAGGAGCGCCATAAGAAAGGTGATATTATCAATCTCTTCTTCGAAGAGTACTGTGAGAAAGAGCTGATCCAGCCGACTTTCATCATGGATCACCCGATAGAGATTTCTCCGCTGACCAAGAAGAAACCTTCTGATCCGACTAAGGTAGAGCGTTTCGAGCTTTTCATCAATACATGGGAAATGTGTAATGCTTACTCCGAGCTGAACGACCCGATTGACCAGAGAGAGCGTTTCGCAGCACAGGATGCTCTTGCTGACGCTGGTGACGAGGAAGCCAACCACACAGACGAAGATTTCCTGAACGCACTGGAAATCGGTATGCCTCCGACAGGTGGTATCGGATACGGAATCGACCGTCTGGTTATGCTTCTGACAGACAGCCAGGCTATCCGTGATGTACTGCTGTTCCCGACGATGAAGAGTTTGGATAAGTAAGGATTCAAAAAAACCAGTATTTATGCGGGTTTGCGGACTTTCGGATGCTGTGAAACTTACGAATTTACCACCAACTTACCACCAAATTTTGAAAACTATATAGGAAGTCATTCCACAAAGATGAATTTACCACCAGAGTATCAATAAAAACGGCTCTGGTGGTTTTCTTATATCTGCATATTGTAACCAATATTTGAGCGT
>CAVJRB010000026.1:0-12062 GCA_963651655.1 bacterium
GGTGCAGCTGGTTGGGGATGATCTTTTTGTTACCAATATCAAAAGGCTGTCCTGCGGAATCAGGCTTGGAACTGCCAACTCCATCCTGATCAAGGTGAACCAGATCGGAACCCTGACAGAATCCTTAGAAGCAGTGGAGCTGGCTGCCCGGGCAGGTTACAGAAGCGTGATCTCCCACAGATCCGGGGAGACAGAGGATTCCTTTATTGCAGATCTGGCAGTGGCCACAGGTGCCGGACAGATCAAAACAGGAGCTCCCTGCCGGTCCGACCGAAATGCCAAGTACAACCAGCTGCTTCGGATCCATGAACAGCTTAGCGGGTTATCGGTGTATGAGAATCCGTTTGCATGATTCTGGCAGCGAACGCTGTTTTGGTGCATCGCAAAGCGTGTTGCTTGGCAGGCCGTGAACGGAAATGCAGTAATAATTTGCTGGAATACGGGAAAAAAGAGTTGAAATCTAAAGTGGGCTATGGTACAATATCCTCTAGTTGATTAGGAGGTGTAACCACGTGCAGATTTTGAGAACGATATTGACAATTCTTTTTGTTATAGATTGTATTGCCCTTACCGTAGTAGTTCTGATGCAGGAAGGCAAGTCCCAGGGACTTGGCGCTATCGCCGGAGCAGCAGACACATACTGGGGTAAGAACAAGGGACGTTCCATGGAGGGCGGACTTGTGAAGGCAACTACTATTATGGGAGTTTTGTTCTTTGTACTGGCAGTTGTATTAAATCTGAATTTCTAAGAATGAACTGGGAAACACTCTTGTTGATCTGATCACAAGAGTGTTTTTTATCTACCAGGAAATTCCGTTGGAATCTCCTGGCAGATAAAAAGCCCTGCCGGGCAGGATCGCACTGCGGCGAAATGGAAGATGTCGCTTAAGGCGACTCGCCGCAGGCGGAGAATCCTGACAAGCAGGATTCTCTTTCAAATATGAAAGTCCTGTCCAGCAGCTGCGAATGAGCCATGCTTGCATGGACGAATTCGCAGATATTGGACAGGCTAGACCGTATGAGTAAGTAGGGCGATAGCCCGGATTACGAATACGGTCGGCAGTTACGGGAGCACCGCAGGTGCGGAGTAACTGACTTTCATAGTAATAGTAATGTCGCTGACAAGCGACATATCCTTATTGCACGTGTGTTTGACATAGAAAAGGAGATAAATGAGTAAAGACAGAGATTTTGACAAACGAAAAAAATTTATGATGGAGCTTCTGGGCGACCCGGTATACCAGCCTATGCGTTTTCGGGAGATTGCAGGCCTGCTCCGCCTTTCCAAGGATGAGAAAAAGGATCTGTACCGTGTGCTGGATGACCTGGTAGCAGAGGGCAAGGCAGACCTGGATTCCAAAGGCCGCTACTCCAAAGTAACCGGAAGAAAGCGCGGAAAAGACAAGCTTCATAGCAGAAAAGAAGAGAAATCCGAGAAGCGCCTGGACAAATACAAGGAAGAAGCATCCGGAAAAAAATCAAAGAAAAATTCTGGGGACCGCAAAGAGAAATATGCCTCCCGCAATGACCACGGACGCGACGGCCGGGGCAGATACGAGGACAGGCGCTCTGGCAGACGTTATGAGGAGGAAGATCCGGAAATTCGTCTTGCCCGCCTGGAAACGGAATACGCAGACAGCCCGTCTGTAGAGGGAACCTTTATCGGCCATCCCAAGGGCTTTGGCTTCGTGGAAGTAGAAGGCGAAGAAAATGACGTATTTATTCCCGAGGATTGCACCGGAACGGCTATGCATCAGGACAAGGTTCGTGTTATAATCACAAAAGAGCCGCAGGAAGGCAGGCGCAGGGAAGGAATCGTAGTAAAGATCCTGGAACGGGGCATGCCGGAAATCGTGGGAACTTACGAGAACAGCCGGGATTTTGGCTTTGTGATCAGCGACAATCCCAAGTTTTCCAAGGATGTATTCATTCCCCGCAAGGATTCAAATGGAATCAAAGACGGAGATAAGGTAGTTGTGGAGATCACAAACTACGGAAGCAAGAACCGCAACCCGGAAGGCAGAATCAAGGAAAATCTTGGCAGCTGCCGTGCACCGGGAACTGACATCCTTGCCATTGTAAAAAGCTTCGGTATTCCAAGTGAATTCCCAGAGAAGGTAATCCGCCAGGCGAACCGCGTGCCGGATCATGTGCTGGATGCAGACCGGGATGGAAGACTGGACCTTCGCCATCTTCAGACCGTCACCATTGACGGGGAGGATGCCAAGGATCTGGATGATGCAGTTACCCTGACCAAAGAGAACGGCATCTATCACCTGGGTGTTCACATTGCAGATGTCAGCAACTATGTCCAGGGAGGAAGTGCCCTTGACCGTGAGGCACTGAAGCGCGGAACCAGCGTTTATCTGGCAGACCGCGTCATTCCCATGCTTCCGGAGCGGCTTTCCAACGGCATCTGTTCTTTGAACCAGGGACAGGACAGGCTTACCTTAAGCTGTCTGATGGACATTGATGAAAAAGGCAATATGGTTTCCCACAAGATCGCAGAGACGGTGATCTGCGTGGATGAACGAATGAATTATACAGATGTGAAAAATATTCTGGAAGATACAGACGAAGAAGCAAAGAAACGGTATGCAGATCTGGTTCCCATGTTTTTCTTGATGAAGGAGCTTTCCCAGATCCTGAGGGGAAACCGTCACCACAGAGGTTCCATTGATTTTGATTTCCCGGAAAGCAAGATCATTCTCAATGCAGCAGGCCGTGCCATTGACATCAAGCCTTACGAGGCAAATGTGGCAACCAGGATCATTGAGGACTTCATGCTGATGGCAAACGAGACAGTGGCAGAAGAGTGCTGCAGAGACGATATGCCGTTTGTATACCGTACCCACGAGAATCCGGACCCGGAGAAGGTGGAAAGCCTTCTCACCCTCCTTCATAACCAGGGCGTTCCGGTACAGAAAATGGGACAGGAGATCACACCCAAGGAGATTCAGACGATTCTTGAGGGCATTGAGGGGCTTCCCAATGAGCCTCAGATCAGCCGCCTGACCCTTCGCACCATGAAGCAGGCCAAGTATACCACCCAGTGCAGCGGCCATTTCGGACTGGCAGCCAAATATTACTGCCACTTTACTTCCCCCATCCGCCGTTATCCGGACCTTCAGATCCACAGGATCATCAAGGACAAGCTAAGAGGCCGTCTGGAAAGAGAAGGAAAGACGGAGCATTATAAGGAAATCCTTGAGGATGTGGCAAGACAGTCCAGCGTGTGCGAGCGCCGTGCAGACGAGGCGGAAAGAGAGTCCGACAAGCTGAAAAAAGCAGAGTACATGTCCTATCATATCGGAGAAGAATTCGAGGGAATCATTTCCGGAGTCACCGGATGGGGCTTCTATGTGGAGCTTCCCAACACAGTAGAAGGACTGGTTCATGTAAATACGCTGCGGGATGATTTTTATACCTTTAATCAGGATGCCTACGAGCTGCGGGGGGATGTGACCGGCAAGGTCTTTGCCCTGGGCCAGAAGGTGCGCGTGCGCGTGGCAGAGGCAGATACCATGCTTAAGACGGTAGATTTTGTCCTGGCAGAGCGGGAATGGTAATAATGAAAAGATCCATACAGGGAGGAACTTATGGCAAAGAAACCAGGAATCAAACTGATTGCAAATAATAAAAAGGCCTTTCACGATTATTTCATCGAGGATACCTATGAAGCTGGAATTGCCCTTGCAGGAACGGAAGTAAAATCCCTTCGCATGGGAAAATGCAGCGTAAAGGAATCCTTTGTGCGAATCCAGAACGGAGAGGTTTATATCTACGGAATGAACATCAGCCCGTATGAAAAGGGCAATATTTTCAACAAGGATCCCCTTCGCATCCGCAAGCTCCTGCTCCACCGCAGTGAGATCAACAAGATGGAAGCAAAGCTGAAGGAAAAGGGACTGACCCTTGTGCCAATCAAGGTCTACTTCAAAGACAGCCTGGTAAAGGTGGAAATCGGCATGGCAAGAGGCAAGAAGCTTTATGACAAGCGTCAGGACATTGCCAAGAAGGATCAGAGAAGAGAAGCAGAACGTGATTTCAAGGTCAAAAATCTTTATTAAAAGAGGTCAGCTATGGAACATGCAAAAGAAACTCGTGTTATGAAAACGGTGGATGATTCCCGCACAGAGCAGGTACATCTGATCATGCACCAGCATCTGAATGCAGGAGGAAGGCTGTTCGGCGGAATGCTGATGCAGTGGGTGGATGAGGTATCCGGGGTGGTTGCCATGCGTCACTGCGGCACCTACCGTGTGACCACTGCAGCTGTGGATAATCTGCAGTTTAAGGAGCCTGTCTATGAGGGCGAGATCCTTGTGATGATCGGCTATGTGACTTATGTGGGCAACACTTCCATGGAGGTGGAAATCGATTCCTACGTGGAGCGTTCCGATGGAATGCGCTACCTGGTGAACCGTGCATTTTCCGTGATGGTGGCAGTAAACGAGAAGGAGCGGCCAACGCCCATTCCGGGACTTCTTATCCGCACAGAAGCTGAGAAGGGACGCCACGAGGCTGCCCTCCTTCGCAGGGAAATGCGCAAAGAAAGAAGAGACGCCGGATTTTAATGATGAAATTCCGGAAAGGAACCATAGCAGAAGAAATTCTGCTTCTGGTTCCTTTTTATTTTCCTGGTTTTCAAAGAGCTGTTTTTTCTTGCACAAGTATAGACAATTTTTCCCACAAGCAAACATTCCGAAGTCCGGCAAAAAATCCTATAATGAGAATAAAGATTGTTACTGTTCACTGGTAATATTCCGCGAGGTGTTTTCTGTGAACAAAGTTCACAAAAAACCCGAGAATTGCGGCGCGAAATCATGCAAAGCATGATTTCTGTGCATCGCGAAGCGTGTTGCTGTGAACGGAGTGAACAGTAACTAAAGATTGGGGATAACAGGAGGATTTCTTATGCAGTATGGACATTTTGATAATGAAAACAGGGAATATGTGATTGACCGTGTAGACCTTCCCACTTCATGGACCAACTACATCGGCGTGAAGGATATGTGTGCAGTACTGAACCACACAGCAGGAGGGTATATTTTCTACAAATCACCGGAGTACCACAGGATCACCAGGTTCCGTCCAAACGGAGTTCCCATGGACCGGCCTGGACACTATGTATATTTGAGAGATGACGAGAGCGGGGATTACTGGAGCGTCTCCTGGCAGCCGGTAGGCAAGCCCCTTGATCAGGCAAAGTATACCTGCCGCCACGGCATGTCCTATTCCGTTTATGAATGTGATTACAGCGACATTTTTGCATCCCAGAAAATGTCTGTAGCTATGGACGACCCGGTGGAAATCTGGGATGTGCGGATCAAAAACAACAGCGACCGCACCCGTAAGCTCAGCGTCTTTTCCTATCTGGAATTTTCCTTCCATCAGATCGCTATGGATAACCAGAATTTCCAGATGAGTATGTATGCGTCCGGTTCTTCTTATGAGGACGGAATCATTGAGTGCGACCTGTTCTACGAGGAGTTCGGATATCAGTTTTTCACTGCAGATTTTACCCCGGACAGTTACGACTGCTTGAGAGACAAATTTATTGGCAGCTACCGTACAGAGGACAATCCCATTGGAGTGGAGAACGGCCATTTAAGCGGCAGCAGCGAGCTTGGAAACAACCATTGCGGCGCTCTGCACAAACAGCTGGTTCTGAAGCCAGGGGAAGAAGTGCGGGTGATTTTCCTTCTGGGAGAGGGCACCAGGGAAAATGGAAAGAAAATTCGTGCCAAATATGCAAACGGTCCGGCGGTAGACCATGTCTATGAGCAGCTGAAGGCATACTGGGACAAGAAGATCAACCGCCTGCAGATCCATACCCCGGATGAGGGTATGAACACCCTGATCAACACCTGGACCCTGTACCAGGCAGAGGTCAACATTATGTTCTCCAGATTTGCTTCCTTTATTGAGGTAGGCGGACGTACCGGACTTGGTTATCGTGACACCTCACAGGATTCCATGACCGTTCCTCACTCCAACCCGGAGAAATGCCGCCAGAGAATTGTGGAGCTTCTTCGCGGCCTGGTAAAGGAAGGATACGGACTTCATCTGTTCCAGCCGGAGTGGTTCGACCCGGAGGAGAAAGGCAAAAAGCCTTTTAAATCACCTACTGTTGTGCCAACTCCTAAGCTTGACGATATGATCCACGGAATTGAGGACACCTGCTCGGACGATGCCCTGTGGCTGGTGGCTTCCATCAATGAATACATAAAAGAAACGGGAGAGTTTTCTTTCCTGGATGAGATCTATACCTATGCAGACGGCGGTGAAGGAAGCGTTTATGAGCATATGAAACGAATCCTGGACTTCTCCTGCAGGCAGGTGGGAGAGGACGGCATCTGCAAAGGCCTTCGTGCAGACTGGAACGACTGTCTGAACTTAGGCGGCGGAGAGAGTGCCATGGTTTCTTTCCTTCACTACTGGGCAATCACCAAGTTTGTGGAACTGGCGAAATATAAAGGGGAAGAAGGGGATGTAAAGAAATATACAGACATGGGCGAGAAGGTAAAAGCAGTCTGCGATCAGGTCCTTTGGGACGGCGACTGGTACATCCGGGGCATCACCGCAAATGGCCGCAAGATTGGAACGAAGAACGACACAGAGGGAAAAATCCATCTGGAGTCCAACGCATGGGCTGTGCTTTCCGGTGCAGCGCCTTATGAAAAGGGAATCAAGGCCATGGACAGCATTTATGACCAGCTGTTTACCCCATACGGCATTATGCTGAACGGCCCTGCTTACACCAAACCCGATGATGATATTGGATTTGTCACAAGAGTTTATCCGGGACTGAAAGAGAATGCCTCTATTTTCAGTCATCCCAATCCATGGGCATGGGCAGCAGAGTGCATGCTGGGAAGAGGAGATAGAGCCATGGAATTTTACCATGCCCTTTGCCCGTACTATCAGAATGATAAGATTGAGATCCGTGAGGCGGAGCCCTATTCCTACTGCCAGTTTGTTGTGGGAAAAGACCACACCGCTTTTGGAAGGGCCAGACATCCCTTTATGACTGGAACCGGCGGCTGGGCTTACTATTCCGCAACGCATTACATGCTTGGAATCCGCCCCGGCATGGATGCGCTTGAAATCGATCCCTGCATTCCAAAGGGCTGGGATGGCTTTACCCTGACCAGACAGTGGCGGGGCGCACAGTATGACATTACGGTAGAAAATCCGGAGCATGTATCCAAGGGTGTGTGTCAGATTTTCCTGGATGGAGCCCTGACGGAAAAAATACCGGTACAGGAAGCCGGAAGCACACACAAGGTGCGGATCGTAATGGGAAGCACTCAAGATGAGAAGGAGGAAGCAAAATGATAAAGTTCGGTACAGGCGGCTGGCGAGCCGTCATCGGAGATGAGTTTACGAGAGCGAATATCCAGATCCTGGCAGAAGCGCTTTCCAGAAAAATGCAGGATGAGGGAGTGGCAGACCAGGGACTTTGCATTGGCTATGACCGCCGCTTCCTTTCCAAGGAATCGGTTATGTGGGCCTGCGAGACGCTGGCGGCAAACGGCATCCGCAGCTGGTTTGTAAACAAATCCTCACCAACGCCGCTGATCATGTACTACGTGATGGCACATGACCTGCCTTACGGAATGATGGTGACTGCAAGCCACAACCCAGCTATTTACAATGGAATCAAGGTGTTCACAAGAGGGGGCAGGGACGCAGATCAGGAGCAGACCCAGGAAATCGAAAACTACATCCGGAACGTGGAAGCAGACATAGAGGCTGGCAAAGCGGTTCCCCGCATGGATTACGAGGAAGCGAAAAATGCCGGGCTGGTTGTGGAATTTAATCCCCTGAACGAGTACATTGACAACATTATTTCCAGGATCAATATGCTGGCCATCCGTGACAGAGGCCTTCGGGTGGCATTAGATCCCCTTTACGGCGTCAGCCAGACTTCTTTGAAGACGATTCTGTTCATTGCAAGATGCGAGGTGGAGACCATCCACGAACGCCATGATACCCTGTTTGGCGGAAAGCTTCCGGCACCCAATGCAACCACTCTTCGTCCGCTGCAGAATTATGTGCTGGACCGCTACTGCGACATCGGAATCGCCACGGACGGAGATGCAGACCGGATCGGCGTCATCGATGACACAGGAAGATTCCTTCACCCCAACGATATTCTTGTACTTTTGTACTATTATCTGGTAAAATATAAGGGATGGTCAGGTCCGGTGGTCCGTAATGTGGCAACTACCCATATGCTTGACCGTGTGGCCGAAAGCTTTGGACAGGAATGCTACGAAGTTCCTGTAGGCTTTAAGTACATTTCCGCAAAAATGCAGGAGACAGACGCTGTGATCGGAGGAGAATCCTCTGGCGGTCTTACTGTGAGAGGACATATTAACGGCAAGGACGGCATCTATGCAGCTTCCCTGCTGGTGGAGATGATTGCGGTCACAGGCAAAAAGCTTTCTGAGATTGCAAAGGAAATTGAGCAGGAATATGGGGAAATCCATATGGTGGAGCGGGATTACCGCTTTACCCCGCTTCGAAAGGAACAGATCCACAAGACTCTGATGATCGACAAACTTTTGCCGAAGCTGCCTTATGCCATCAGCAAGGTATCCTACCTGGATGGCTGTAAGGTATATTTCCGGAATGGAGGATGGATCATAGCACGTTTTTCCGGAACAGAACCTTTACTGCGCATATTCTGTGAGATGGAAAGTGAGCTGGCTGCCATGGAACTGGTGGACATCTTTGAGGAGTTTCTGGAATTAAAATAATGAATAAAGATAAAAAAATACGCTCTCTGAAATGGAAATTTGCAAAAATCATGCTGCTGTGCTGGGTACTTCCGTTCCTGGTGATCATTGGACTGGTCGGGTCCTACATGCTGATCACCCAGCGGGAGAACCAGATGGAACGTCTTTCTGTACAGGCCGGGCTGAATACCCGGACTTGTGCGGAAAGACTGAATGGGGCCATTGCGGACTCCCGCCAGGCTACCTATGACGGTACCCTGTTTGAACAGTACAGGCAGTACAGAAGGCAAGGCTCCAGCGGAGAGCGTATTTTTTCCAATGGAGTACAGAATTATCTGAATGCGCAGTACTCACACAAGAAAAATAATATTTTTACCGTATTGATGCTAAAAGAAGATCCGCTGAATAAACATTATACAAGCTATAACTTTGGTACCGGGGGAAGTTATGGCATGATCCAGCACTTTTTCAGCCAGGACCGGGATCAGGTATTAGAGCTGGCCAAGAGCCTGGATACAGCTGTGGGCTTTCTGAAAACAGACAACGGCTTTTACATTGTCCGCAACATGATGGACCGCAGCTTTACCTCATGGGGAATCCTGGTGAGCCGGGTGAATGTTGACTACTGTTTTGAGCCTGTGAAAACTGCATGGGAGGATTTCCATGTGCAGCTGAACATATCTGGGCTTCCTGTAGTGGAAACCGGAATGGATAAAAGCGAGAAACTGTTTTCCCAGGAAGAGCAGAAGAAGGGAACTTCCTATGAACTGCATGGAGGGGAGGTCTGTATCTTCAGCAATCTGAAAGAAAACGATTACCAGATGAAGCTGGTGCTTGAGACAAGGGAGAAGAATCTTTTTGGCTTCCTGTATGGTTATTTCTATGTGATCATTGCCATGGGACTTCTTCTGATCCCTATGATGATCATGTTTATGAAGCTTTCCGGCAAAGAACTGTCAAGGCCTGTGAAAAAGCTGATGGACTGTGCCGGGGAGATCGAGAGGGGGAATCTGGGCTACCAGGTGGATACGCCTATGAGAAGCCAGGAATTTGAATCCCTGCGCCATTCCATCAACAAAATGTCCGGTCAGCTGAAATACCAGTTCGACCATATTTATGAGGAGGAACTGGCGCTTCGGGATGCCAGGATCATGGCGCTGCAGTCTCACATCAATCCTCATTTTATGAACAACACGCTGGAGATCATCAACTGGGAGGCACGTCTGGAAGGCAATGAAAAGGTTTCCAAAATGATCGGTGCGCTGTCCACTCTGATGGATGCAGCCATGGACCGGAAAGGCCTGCCGGAGGTGAAGCTTTCCCAGGAAATGATCTATGTAAATGCTTATTTTTATATCATTGCAGAGCGCCTTGGAAAACGCCTGACTGTGGAAAAACAGATCCCGGAAGAGCTGATGGGACAGATGGTTCCCCGTCTGATCATGCAGCCGATCATTGAGAATGCCATCGAGCACGGAATCATTCCAAGAGGCGGTGGCACCGTCTGGCTTCGGGCACGCCGGGAGGGATGCTTTTTGTACATTGAGATCATCAATGACGGTGTTTTCACAGAGGAAAATGAGAAGAAGGTAGCACGGCTTCTTGCACCGGATTACGATGCCAGAAAGGAATCCTCCGGCAATCTTGGAATCGCCAACGTAAACCAGAGGCTTAAGATCCTGTACGGGGAAGCATGCGGACTTGCCATAAAGAAGTACAATGAAGAGCAGACAATCTCCATATTGACGATTCTTGTTACCAGTTGATTAAATCTGTTGTACACAAATGACAATAAAATACAAGAAATCGCAGAACCAGTTATTCAAATTACCGAACCCAGGATGTATAGTATAGCTACAAGATGAGACACGAACCAAAACAAAATAATAAAAACAGGAGGGTTTTTGGTATGAAGAAAAAAGTGTTAAGCGCAGTATTATGTGGAGTAATGGCAATGTCTATGTTCCCGGTCACAGCAATGGCTGACGATGGCGTAACATTAAATGTTACCACAACATTTGCAGGAAACGAGAGCAACGTAGAGCTCTATCAGAACACCATCAAGGAATGGGAAGATGAGACTGGAAACACAGTGGAAGATGCTTCTGCAACTTCTGATGAGACCTTCAAGGCAAGAATTATTTCTGACTTTGAGACAGGTGCAGAGCCGGACGTACTGTTCTTCTTCAACGGCAACGATTCCAATCCGTTTGTAGAAGCCGGCAAGGTTGTTTCCATCGAGGACATCCGCGCTGAGTATCCGGAATATGCTTCCAATATGAAAGATGACATGATTCCGGCATCTCCGGCAGACGGCGTACAGTATGCAGTTCCATTCTATGGCTACTGGGAAGGCCTTTACGTAAACAAAGCAGTTATGGAAGCTGCAGGTGCTGAGATTCCTACCGCAGACACCACATGGGATCAGTTCCTTGAGACCTGCCAGGTGATCAAGAACGCAGGCTATACCCCAATCGCTACTTCCCTTGCAAAAGAGCCGCACTACTGGTTCGAGTTTGCAATTTACAATCACGACAGTGCAAAGACCCACACCACAGTTCCGGAAGCTGTTGACGATGCAGCCGGAGAGGCTTGGCAGGCTGGTCTTGCAGATATCAAGGACCTCTATGAGAAAGGATTCTTATCTGAGAACACCAACACTGCAACAGGTGACGAGGTATTCCAGAGCTTCCTGGAAGGCAAATCTGCATTCTATCTTGACGGCTCCTGGAAAATGGGCGGTATCAAAGAAGGAACCGATGACATTGACAACTTTACCGTAACTTATGTACCTGGAAACGGTGACAGAAAGAGCACAGACATTATCGGCGGTCTTTCCTCCGGATGGTATATTTCCACAAAATGCTGGGAAGACGAAGCAAAACGTGACGCAGCCGTATCTCTTGTAGAGAAATTCATCAGCGATGAAACCGTATCTGCTTTTGCAGGAACCGCTACCACCGCTCTGAAAAATGGTGCAGAGATTGACGAGAGCAGCCTTACCAACCTGGAAAAAGATGCCCTTGCAATGCTGAAGGACACCACTGGCATCACAGGTGCTGTACAGGACCTTGTTACACAGGATGAGAGAGCTCCGATCTTTGACAACATGCCTCAGATCGTAGAAGGACAGACTGAGATCACAGACGCTCTGCAGGAAATGCTTGATATCATTGAGGAAAATGCAGAATAAGCACCCTGAAAAATGAAAGCAGCAAACGGGCCGGAGGAGACGCTTCTCCGGCTCTGTTACAAGAAAGGGGTGTTACTGTGAACGTATATAAGAATAAAAAACCTGCATGGGTATTTCTGAGG